>JANMPK010000476.1:0-2518 GCA_031369825.1 Sphingomonadales bacterium | reverse complement strand
ACGTCCTGGCCTTCGACATCGCGGAAATATTCTGCGATGGTCAGACCTGACAAAGCAACTCGGGCACGCGCGCCGGGAGGTTCGTTCATCTGGCCGAAAACGAGAGCAACCTTTGAACCTTCTGGAGTCGGGTTGCCGTCCTTGTCCTTGGCGATAACGCCGGCGTCGAGGAATTCGTGATAAAGGTCGTTACCTTCGCGGGTACGCTCACCCACGCCAGCGAATACCGAGGTGCCGCCGTGACCCTTTGCGATGTTGTTGATCAGTTCCTGGATAAGAACGGTCTTGCCAACGCCTGCGCCGCCAAACAGGCCGATTTTGCCGCCCTTTGCATAAGGTGCGATCAAATCGATAACCTTGATCCCGGTAACCAAGATGCTGGTTTCGGTTGACTGGTCAACGAACAGAGGCGCTTCTGCGTGGATTGGCGCGGTGGTTGCGGCATTGACCGGACCGCGTTCGTCGATTGGCTCGCCGATAACGTTCAGGATGCGGCCAAGCGTCATTGGACCGACTGGAACGCGGATTTGGCTGCCGGTGTCGCGCACTGGCTGACCACGTGTCAGGCCCTCGGTTGCATCCATCGCAATGGTGCGAACAGTGTTCTCGCCGAGATGCTGCGCAACTTCGAGGACAAGGCGGTTGCCGTTATTTTCGGTTTCAAGCGCCGAGAGAATCGCAGGGAGCGTGCCGGTGAAGCTGACGTCGACAACAGCGCCGATGACCTGGCTGATTCGGCCAGTCGCGCCAGCCATATTGGCCTTGGTCGCGCCTGAGCCTGCCGTTGGGGCGGGGGCTTTCTTTGGCGCAGCAGCTTTTGGCGCAGCAGCTTTTGGCGCAGTAGCCTTTTTAGCTACGGCCTTTGGTGCAGCAGCGGTCTTCGGAGCGGCGGGTTTCTTCGGGGCGGTTGCCATGTTCATTCCTAATATTTGCGGTTCAAACTAAACTATTCGGGGTCGATAAAACATTTTCCATCACTCATAAAACCAGCCCAAGTTTTCGCTCGTTTGCAAATCTCTTCTCGCGCCTCAGGCGCCGCAGAATTGGCTTGCTTGCTGATGCAAACTTCAAACGCACCTGGTACCAAGTCGGGATTAGACTCTTTGGTTCGGTCCCGGCAATATGCTTCCGCGCTATCAGCTTCATTTGACTGGCTTATTTGATTTTGGTCAGGAATTTTATTCGAACAACCTCCAGAAAATAACAAAACTAATAAAATAACTCTCACGTCAGAGCGCTTCTGCACCAGCAATAATTTCGATGAGTTCAGTGGTAATCGCCGCCTGACGGGTGCGGTTATACTGGATGGTGAGCTTATTGATCATTTCGCCAGCGTTGCGCGTGGCGTTGTCCATTGCGGTCATTTTTGATCCTTGCTCCGACGCCGCGTTTTCGCGGTTAGCGCGCAGTAGTTGCACGGCAACGTTACGCGGCAATAAGTCGGCGAGGATTTCTTCCTCGTCGGGTTCATATTCGACCGAGGCACTCGCAAGGACTGTCCCCAATGGGACAGTCCCTAAAGGGACAGTCCCTGTCGCAACTGGCATTAGCTGGATAGCGGTCGGTACTTGGTTCAACACGCTGCCGAATTTCGAGAACAGCAAATGCGCAACATCAAATTCGCCCGCTTCGAACCGAGCGTTCAAATCTTCGGCATAGCCCTGCACATCAGCAAAAGTCAGCTTGCCCAAATCGCCGGGTTCAATCGAGTTGATGATATCGCTTCGATAGGTCCGGCCAAGCTGGTCCTTACCCTTCTTGCCGATGGTGTAGAATTTGACGGTCTTGCCATCGGCGCGAAGCTCTTCGGCTTTCTTGCGCGCCAGACGGACGATGTTGGTGTTGAACGCGCCTGCCAAGCCCTTGTCAGAGGTGGCAACGACCAGCAAATGCACTTGGTCTTTGCCAGTGCCAGCGAGCAGCTTCGGCGATTGCGGACCGACGGTGACTTTCGACGCGATGCTCGCAACCACCGCCTCAAGCCGTTCGGCATAAGGACGCGATGCTTCGGCTGCTTCCTGCGCACGGCGCAGTTTGGCAGCAGCGACCATCTTCATCGCCTTTGTGATCTTCTGGGTCGATTTGACCGAGTTGATCCGCATTTTGAGGGCTTTTAAACTTGCCATAATTTTATCTCATTATTCCCGACCAGCAAGAAGCGACAGCACGCTGAAAACAATTCCAAGTAGCGCTACAACGACTGATGCAAGAAACCAGTATCTAACTGACTTTACCCCTTTGCCCCTTTCCTCTTCTGGCAACATCATTGCGAGAAGGAGAAGCTCCTTTCCTTTGAACACAAAATATATGCTCAAAAGAAAGGAAGGAAGGACAAGGATAGCGCCTTCAAGCATTTACGCAAAATTCTTCGTGAACTTGTCGAGAGCCGCCATCAGCGCTTTCTTACTGTCGTCGCTGAAGTCACGGCTGTCGCGGATGCCCTTCAGGATGTCGGCGTGATTGGCGCGGAGGTCAGCAAGCATGCCTTCTTCGTACCGCGTAACGTCGGTCGCCGGAA
>JANMPK010000468.1:0-3133 GCA_031369825.1 Sphingomonadales bacterium | reverse complement strand
CCGGTGAACTTGTCGGTCACCTCAAGGTCAGTATTGGGCTGTGCTGCCTTGTTGTTCAGATAGAGTGGATAGACATCCTTCAACATGCTCATAATGCAGCGCTTAGCTCTTTGATCTGGTGATTGAGAATGGAGTCATTCTCCGAATAATCGACCGGGCAGTCAATCAAATGCACACCCGGCGTATCGCGGCAATGGATCAGCAATTGTGTAAGATGCGCCGCGCTTTCGACGCGGTGGCCATGTGCGCCATAGCTTTCGGCATATTTGACGAAATCGGGGTTACCATAAGTCAGTCCCCAATCAGCAAAACCCATATTGGCCTGCTTCCACCGGATCATGCCGTAGCTGTCATCGCGCAGGATCAGCACGGTGATGTTCAGGCCCAGCCGGACGGCTGTTTCCATTTCCTGACTGTTCATCATGAAGCCGCCATCGCCGCAGATCGCCATGACTTTACGGTCAGGGTAGACCATTGCAGACATCATCGCCGAGGGTAGGCCTGCGCCCATTGTGGCGAGTGCATTGTCGAGCAGAACCGTGTTGGGCCGGTGCGCGGCATAGCCCCTTGCGAACCAGATTTTATAGACGCCGTTGTCGAGGCAGATGATGCCGTCATCGGGCATGACGGCGCGGACTTGCTGAACGGCGTGCGGCGGGAAGATTGGAAAGCGGGTGTCGCCGGAAAGGCTGGCGGTATGCTCAATCTCGGCCTTGCGGTAATCGAACATATGGCCGCAATTCCAGCTTCCGCTCGGTACGATATCTTCCTTCATCTGCCATATCGCGTTCGCAATATCGCCAATGACTTCTATGCCGGGGAAATAAACGGGGTCAACCTCGGCGGTTTTGCTGGAGATATGGATGACCTGCGCGCCGCCGGGCTTCATGAAGAAGGGCGGTTTTTCGATAACATCATGGCCGACATTGACGATGCAATCGGACGCCTCGACCGCGCGATGGACGAAATCGCCGGCGGATAGAGCGGCACAACCTAAGAATTTGGGGTGGCGCTCATCAATCACGCCTTTGCCCAATTGGGTGGTCAGAAACGGAATGCCGGTCTTCTCGATAAATTGCAGCAGCATCCGGCTGGTCATTGTCCGGTTGGCCCCAGCGCCTATGACCAGCACCGGTGACTTGGCATTTTCCAGCGCTTCGACGGCTGCGCGCACTGCCTTGGGGTCAGCACTCGGGCGGCGCGATACGCTGCGCTTGATGGGAAGGGCATCGGTATGTTCGTCGGCGATGTCCTCGGGCAGTTCGATATGCACGGCCCCCGGTTTTTCTTCTTCGGCCAACCGAAACGCCTCACGCACGCGGCTCGGGATATTGTCTGACGCCGCCATCTGATGGGTATATTTGGTGATCGGCCCCATCATGGCAACAACGTCTAATATTTGAAAACGCCCTTGCTTTGATTTCTTGATCGGTTTCTGCCCGGTGATCATCATCATCGGCATGCCTCCAAGCGTCGCATAGGCCGCTGCCGTTACGAGATTTGTCGCGCCGGGACCAAGCGTTGCTAAACAGACACCTGTTTTGCCTGTGTGACGGCCATAGGTTGCCGCCATGAAACCGGCACCCTGTTCATGGCGGGTGAGTATTAGCTTAATCTGTTTGGAGCGCGAAAGGCTATCCAGAAAATCGAGATTTTCTTCCCCTGGAACCCCGAAAATATACTCGACACCTTCGTCTTCAAGGCACGCGATGAACAGATCAGAAGCTTTTTGCGTCATATAAGGCCTTGTTTAATTGTTGGCGGGAGGTGCAGGGCAGCTTTCGTCTTCGGCTTCGCAAGTGGCGGGCCACAGGTCGTCATTGCCCGAACCGGTGACCGGCTCGTCGATCAACGGCGGATAACCAAAGGTTTCGGTTTCTTTCAGTTCAATTAATGCCGTCGGGAATTGATTGTCACCTATCTGGTGCGGATCAAGCGGCTGGTTTATGTCGTCTTCGGTCACCGAGATCGGATTTTCCTGCTGGCGACAGGCGGCAATCGCCGTAATCTGGCATCCGTTCATTGTTGATAGCGTATCAAACCCTGCCGCCGTCTGGCTCGGCGTGCCGTTGACGCTGAGCAAGGGGATCGCCGCAAGCCCTGTTGCAAAGCCGGGTGCAGCCGTAATCTGGCCGTTGATGACGATCAGTCCGTTGGGGTTGGTCAGGCTGATATTGATCGCATTGGCAGAGATGCCACGACGGTCACGGAACAACGAACTGCTACCGCTATTCTGGACGAAGACGCCGTTGCCGCCATTCAAGTTGATCGTGCCCGCACTCAGAACGCCGGCATCACTGACAAAGCCATCGTTAAACCCTAGCCGCGTGTTAATGGCCGAAGGATCGGTTAACCCCGCAATAGCGGTAATGGCTGACGCCGATGCAGCGATGATATTGGCCGAGTTAAGATTGAGCGTACCGGCCAGCGCATTCGCGCTACCGCGGATCGCGATTGATCCTTGGCCTGCGACGATTTGCAACGATTGATCGGCGTTGAAGCTGACAGTGTTGCCAGCGCCAGCGTTATTTAGCGCCGCAGCACCAGTGACTTGCATTGCACCGGGCGTCCGGATGGACAGCGTGCCATTCGCCGCCAGATTGCCAGCAGCGTTGCCAGCGCGGCTGGAAAGGGTGAGGGCACCAACCACCACGCTTGGTTGCGTGTACCCGCCCGCTGGCGGTGCTACGGGTGCGCCGATCAACGCTAGATTACTCGTCCAGCTGATGTCAATATTGTCGCCAAAAATCCTCGCAACTTCGGCTTCGGACAGGCTGTAGCCAGCAGCAACACCACTGCCGCCGATGGTCATTTGCGAACCTGCGCTGTTGGTCAGCGTAACATTTTGTGTGGTGCCAATTGTACCAAGGCGTCCTGCGGCACCGATGAGGATGTTGCCCGACTGGATCGTGATATCGGGCGCGCTCGCTACGCCATTAAACGCGGCCTGACCATTTGCACCCACGTCGATAGCCGTCGTTGCTGTCGCCGTTCCGCCAAAGCTGACATCCTGCCCGGCACGCAGGGTAATCAGGTTACCGCTTGTGTTGCCAAGCGTCGCACTGCCGCTGACCACCGCGTTTACGTTGCGCTGTGCGGCTACAGACGTTGCTGTCAGAGAGGCGGCACTAAC
>JANMPK010000430.1:0-3034 GCA_031369825.1 Sphingomonadales bacterium | reverse complement strand
GTACCATCATGTCGCGCATCATATCTGGCGCGGCCCACATGCCCTTGCCGATTTGTGCCTTACCAGAAAGGCCACAGGCGAGACCGATTTGCACATTGCGGGCCTCATATGCCTGAATCCAGCTCGACGTTTTCATATCGGCCTTGCGGATCATCGCGCCTGCCTGCATCGCGGTGTGCATTTCGTCGCCGGTGCGGTCTAGGAAACCCGTGTTGATGAAGACGATGCGGTCTTTCACAGCGTGGATGCAAGCGGCGAGGTTGGCGCTGGTGCGGCGCTCCTCGTCCATCACGCCGACCTTGATCGTGTGGCGGGCAAGGCCGAGCACATCTTCGACTGCATCAAATAGGGCGTTGGTGAATGCTGCTTCTTCGGGGCCGTGCATCTTGGGCTTGACGATGTAGATGCTACCCGCGCGGCTGTTGCGGTGTGTGCCGAGGCCCTTCAGGTCGTGCATCGCGCAAAGCGATGTAAACAGAGCGTCGAGTATCCCCTCGGGCGCTTCCGAACCATCTGGCAGCAGCACCGCCGGGTTGGTCATCAGGTGGCCGACATTGCGCACGAACATCAGGCTGCGGCCGGGCAGGGTGACATTGTCATACTCGCGGTCGGCGTCAAGTGAGCGGGTCATCGTCCGCCCGCCCTTGTCAAACGACGCCACCAGATCGCCGCGCATAAGGCCGAGCCAGTTGGTATAGGCCGCAACCTTGTCCTGCGCATCGACCGCCGCGACCGAATCTTCGAGATCGATGATCGTGGTGAGGGCCGATTCAAGCATCACATCGGAAATTCCCGACGGATCGGTTTTGCCCACCGGATGACCGGGTTCGAACATGACTTCGATGTGCAGGCCGTTGTTGCGGAATAGCCGCCCGTGCTCGCTCTTGCCGACATATTGCGCTGAGTTTTTGATGGCGATGCCGTTTGAAGGGTCGCCCAAGTCGGCCCATGAACCGCTTTCGAGCGGACCAGCGCTGTCGAGAAACTGTTTGGCCGCTTTGACGACCGCCGCGCCGCGCGCCGCGTCATAGCCGCCGGGCTTGGCAGGCGTGGCGTCAAGCACATCGGTGCCGTAAAGCGCATCGTAAAGACTGCCCCAGCGCGCGTTGGCGGCGTTTAGGACGAAGCGGTCGTTGAGGCTCGGCACAACCAGCTGCGGCCCTGCCATTGTGGCGATTTCGGCATCGACATTCTGCGTGCCGATGGCAAACGGAGCTGGCTCGGTTACGAGATAGCCGATTTCGCGCAGGAACGCCTGATAGGCGGGCATATCGGCAATCGGCCCGGGATTTGCTTTGTGCCACGCATCGAGCTTCGCCTGGATATCATCACGCTTGGTTAGCAAGGACCGGTTCTGTGGCCCGAAACGGGCAAGAATATCAGCCAGACCCTGCCAGAGATGATTGGTAACGATACCCGTTCCGGCAAGTGCCTTGGTTTCAATAAATTGCGCAAGCTCTTCTGCAATTTGCAGGTTCGCACGGGTCACATATTGGGTCATGAATTGGCTCCGGAAAACATGGTGCCTGGGGAGAGTATTTGTGTTGCGCCCCCACTAGCCGGACTTGTTTGCGCGCAAAAGCTAAATCTTTGGCTAGGAACTTTTAGTGGGTCTCTGCTATTAACATAAGATGCAATTGACCAAACATTTCGTTGAAAAGCCTTGGGGCCGGACCGACATTCCAGCAGCCTTTGGCGATATGGCGGGCAGCAAAATCGGAGAAATCTGGTTCGAGCATGATGGTCCCGATCCCTTGCCGTTGCTGGTCAAATGGCTGTTCACGTCGGAAAAGCTTTCAGTTCAGGTCCATCCTAATGATGCACAAGCGACTGAGCGGGGGATGCCGTCCGGTAAGGAAGAATGTTGGTATATCGTCGATGCCGAACCCGGCGCGGTGCTCGGAATCGGTACCCGCATGCCGCTTTCGGCAGATGAACTGCGCGCGGCCTCGCTATCTGGCGAGATTGAAGATCTGATGGATTGGAAGCCGGTCAAAGCGGGAGACTATTTTTATATCAAAGCAGGCACGGTGCACGCAATTGGTGCAGGAATTAGTCTGGTCGAGGTCCAGCAATATGCCGACATTACCTACCGACTCTATGATTATGGCCGTCCGCGCGAATTGCATCTGGACGATGGCGTTGCGGTTGCCAAAGCTACGCCTTATGCCGAAGCGCGTTCAGGGCTGGCTACGGGCAATGCCCAGCTAGCGGATGGCCCATATTTCCGGCTTTGGCTGGTGACAGATGCAGAGGGATTGGCAGCACTGCCCAATGACGGCGAACGCTGGGTGGTTCCTTTGAGCGGCGGCGTATCAAGCGAAGCCGAGCACGCCAAGGTTGGTGATTGTTTGCTGGTTGCTGCGGGGCAAGCGGTTATGCTCGACGATGAAAGCCGGATGCTGGTTGCGATGGTATAGGCTTACCTTAGATCTTCTTTGCCGAAATGATCGGCCCAGCACCGTCCTTTTGCACCAGAATAACGGATTTCCATTGAGCGTCGCCTACTTTGGGTAGCGGCAAGCTAACTGCCTTGCCGTTCCACACACCCAATTTTGTCAGAGCGCGAACGATATTCTTGTGCGGTAATGTCCGTCCGTTATTTTCTCCCGAACGGATTGCAACATTGTTGACGCGCGGGTCATAACGGATCAACCAGATGTTAGCCGAACCAGTGCCCGAACCAATGGTAACCTGCGCGCCTTCATTGATGATCTTTGGTCCACCGGCAGGCGGCTTGCTGGCGGCGATATTGCGGGCCAATTCGCCTTGTTTTATACCGGTGATCGCGCGTGCGCCGTTAATGACGATTTGCGGCGTATAGACATTGGGGGTTTTGAACGCAGCGGCATAATCATATTGCCGCTGGGTATAGGCCTTATCAGCAAAAATGTCTTTCCAGCCCAGCCTGTCCCAATAGGTTACAGCAAAACTAAGCGCGATAATATCGGGCCGGTCGGCGACGGCATTGAGTGCGGCATTGGCGGGCGGGCATGAAGAACAGCCTTGGCTTTGGTAAAGTTCTATTACCACA
>JANMPK010000407.1:0-2322 GCA_031369825.1 Sphingomonadales bacterium | reverse complement strand
GGACGCTGTTTTTGATCTCGTTGTTAATGCTGGTCTGGATCGCGGCGAGCGTCACAAACAAAGTCAGCCCAAGCCCCAATGCCACGACCAGCGCCGATGTCTGCGCGCCGGGGCGGTGGAGATTGGCGAGCGCAAGTCGGGGGAGCGGCGCTTTCGGGCGAGGTAGGCGGAGGAAAATGAAGCGCAAACACCAAGCGATGCCGGTCAGTAGGAGGAGCAATCCGAACGCAGCGCCGATGAAGCCCAGCGAGAATAAAGGCTCGCGTGCAGTCGCAACGGCCAACCCGACTATTGCCGCGATAGAGGCAATGACCCAGACCGTGCTGCGCCGGTCGATCCGTGCATCGCCTTCAACCACTGCGCGGAATAGCCCGGCGGCGGGAACAATGCGGGTGCGGGCGAGCGGGGGCAGGGCGAAGGCAAAGGCGATCAACAGGCCGTAGATCGCGCTGACCGCCAATGGGATCGGGTGAAAGGTGAGGCCGGGTGCAACTGGTAATATGTTGCCAGCGACCGCGCCAATCGCCATCGGCATGAAGCTGCCGACGATCAGGCCAATGGCAATCGCGAATACCGCGACCGCCAATATTTGCAGCATATAGATGCGGAATATAGTTGATGAATCCGCGCCGGTGACCTTCAATGTCGCAATGCTGGCGCGTTTGCTGGCGAGATAGCTGCTGACGCCGTTGCCGACACCGATGCCCGCAATCACCAGCGAGGCGAGTCCGACCAACGTCAAGAACTGCCCCATCCGCTCGATAAATCTGCGAGTTCCCGGCGCGCCGTTGGAGCGGTCGGTGATTTCCCAGCCTGCCGACGGGAACTGCACTTCGAGTGCCTTGGCGACCACGCCCGCATCCTCGTCTGGGCGCAATTTGATGCGGTATTTTGCCTCATACATGCTGCCCGGCTGGATCAATTTTGTGTCGGGCAAAGATGACATGTTGATAATCGCTACCGGACCAAGCGTGAAACCTTCGCCCAAACGGTCGGGTTCCTCCGTGATGATGCCTGCAACTTTGAAAGTCGCCTCGCCGAAACGGACTGTCCCGCCGTTCTTTATGTCGAGACGTTCGCTGAGCGTCGGTCCGATGTAGATTTCACCTTTTGCGGGTGCATTGACCTTTCTGTTGCCGCGCAACGTTAGTGATCCATAATGCGGATAGACGCCATCAATGGCCTTCAACTCGGCAAGCAGACTGTCTTCGCCGATCGCCATCGCCCGCAGGCGAATGGTTTGGGACACCGATCCGCCCTTCCGCATCGCTCCCAGTTCTGCTTCTGTCGCCTCCCTCTGCGCAATGCCGATTTCGACATCGCCGCCCAATATGGTCTGTCCGCGCCGTGAGAGTTCGTCTGAAATTCCGGCAGTCAAACTGCCGATTGCGGCCAATGTAGCTACCCCCAAAAACAGGCAGATCGCGAGCAAGCGTAAACCCCTGATCCGCGCCGATAGATCACGCCGCGCTATCCGCCAGAGGGCCGCGAGCGAGAGGTTCAAGCCGCGCTCTCCACCACATGACCGTCGTGCATTGCAATTACACGGTCGCATTTACGGGCGAGGTCTGGGTCGTGCGTAATGATGAGCAAAGTCGCGCCCAACGCTGCACGCCGTTCGAACAGCAGGTCGATAATCGCTGTGCCGGTGGAGCCGTCAAGATTGCCGGTGGGTTCATCGGCAAAAATGATCTTCGGCGTGGCGGCCATCGCGCGGGCTATGGCCACACGTTGTTGTTCACCACCCGATAGCTGGGAGGGATAATGCGTCATCCGGTGGCCGAGGCCGACCGCTTCCAATTCGGCAGCAGCCCGCCCGAACGGATCGGCAATCCCGGCCAACTCCATTGGCACCGCGACATTTTCGAGCGCGGTCATCGTCGGTAACAGGTGAAACGCCTGCAACACAATGCCGATTCGTCCGCGCCGTGCGCGCGCCAGTTCGTCCTCGTCGAGCTTGGTAAAGTCCAGCCCGTCGACGAGCACAGTGCCGCCGCTGGCGCGCTCCAGCCCGGCTAGCACCGCCATCAATGAGCTTTTGCCCGACCCTGATGGCCCGAGCAACGCAACGCTGCTATCATACGGTACCTCTAAGTCTACCCCACGCAAAATCGACACCTCGGCGTCGTTCGAGCCAAGGCTAAGGGTGACATTTGCCGCGCGGATGGCCATATCCGGCGTCGTGCTTTTGGGAGCGTGCAAGGAGAAGTCCTAATGATCAGAGGTTTTTGGCTATATGGGGCGCTTGCCCTGCTTCTCCAAGTGCTAGTTGGCTGCGGTCAGGCTGCTGAATCGACGAAAAGCGAACAGGCTTCGGCCAAA
>JANMPK010000484.1:0-5702 GCA_031369825.1 Sphingomonadales bacterium | reverse complement strand
CAACTTATCGGCTTCGATTGCCCGATTGCGCACTTCTTCGCTCAGCAGGTACGCCGAAAATACCTCTGTCAGGAATGAAAATAACGAAGATTCATCATCCGTCTCCGCGATTATCTTTTTACCGTCATCGGTCGGTTGAATGCTATATTCAAGCTCCCGACCATATTTGTTGCCGCTACGTTCGAGCCTATTTTGGTGTGCGAGTTTCTTCACGTCGTCCAGCTTTGCCAGAATCCGTGTGCTGTCGGCCGCCTCTATCACATTATTCGGTAATGTCAGTTGGACCCGAGCCGAGCAAAATTTGCGTGAACTATCGGGGTCGTCCTTTATCGTTCGGACGTCCTCAAGCGTCACTTTTATCTGCCGTGTACCGCTCCGAAGCTTGGACGAGTCATACCCATCTATGCTTCCTTCTGAATCGAGCTGATTCCGGACGCTATCTTCGAGGTTTTTTTGAAGCATTTCTTCGAATGCAGAGATCGTCGCTTCGCCGCCACACTCGACGTCAACGGTGCTACTGCACCCTGGCAAAATTAAAGTGCCGATGATTCCAGTTAATAAAGCCACTTTTTTCTTAGATTTGTAAGGTGTCGCTGCGGATTTCATGGTGCCCCCAAGTCATTCGATAAGCATTTAGTAATAAGAGTATCAACGAATAATAATCAAGCCGCCATATAGCGCGGCAAATCAAACTCCCCTCCGCGCTTTCGCGCCTCGTCGATTTCCCACGCAGTTTGCATCTTGATGCTGGACTTAACAAAACCCTTTGACCACCGAAAGGAAATTCCTTACAATCGTGCTATGATTATCGGACGCATCACCGCAAAGGCGCAGACCACTATCCCACGCGCCGTCCGCCTTGCGCTTGGCATCGGGCCGGGCGATGAAATCGGCTATGAAATCGATGGCGACAAAGTCATTCTAACGCGCGTTAAGCCAAGCGAGAAAGACCCGTTTCTAGCCAACTTTTCTACATTTTCCGAATGGTCGGACGAATATGACAGCGTTTATGACCGGCTTTAGGGCTGGCGACGTCATTTGGGTTTCTTTCCCCTATGTCGAAAGTGAACGCAGCAAGGTTCGCCCTGCACTCGTCGTGTCCGACAAAATGGTTGGTCCGGAAAACACTTTGCTCTGGGCCATGATGATTACCAATGCCCTGCGGCCCGGCTGGCCCGGAGACTTGACCATTGACGATCATGCCAGCGTCGGCCTGCCACATCCGTCAAAAATCCGCACCGCAAAAATCGCGACTCTGGACGCTGCAGCTGCGGAGCGGATCGGTCAAATTGGCGGGGAGCTGTTGGTCGAAGTGCGTGCCGCTTTGGCAGCAACATTGGGCGTTTAAAACTACCCTGCCCGCTCGCCCAACACAGCATTCTCGACCCTGATCCTCCACCACAACAGACCTGCGTTCAATATCGAAAAGGTCAGCGCCATCATCGTCGCGCCCAACAGCAATGGCAGCAATGCAATCTCGACCACCACCAGCGCATAATTGGGATGCTTGATAAAACGGTATGGCCCGTGCTTTATCTTCGGGAAATGCGGCGCGCTGATGATGCGGGTGGTCCACCAACGGCCGATACTGGCGAGCGTCCAGAAACGGAAGGTCTGGCTGGCGACGAAGATGTTGAGCAGCAGCATGTTGGGGCGCGTGGCTGGCTCTGCAAACAGAGCAATCGAGATCAGCCAGCCGCCGTGTAGGACAATGAACAACGGATAATGCTTTGCTCCGTACTCGCGGCCACCTTCGGCAAGCAAGCGGCGGGTGTTGGCATTGGCGTAGGCTAGCTCGGCAACGCGCTGGATGACGACATAGGCGAACAGGATTTGCGCCCAGAGCGGCCAGTCGAACAGGGTCATGGCGCTTCGCTTTTCGTTCGTGTCGAGCTTAGTCGAGACACCGTGAAGTCGCGCACGACCAATAGGTGGCTCGACTGCGCTCGACACGAACGGGCTTTCGGAGGCGGGCTTAATATCATGGGCGCAATAACCCCATTGCGCCGACGAAGCCCGGTCCGAGCGCAGTCATCAACATGGGTTTGGTTATCGGCCCAGCGCGGAGCAAGGCTTCCAGCACAAACAGCACTGTCGGCGAACTCATGTTACCATGCTTGCGTAGCACAGCCCTCGTCGCCGCCAGTTCATCGCCAAAATATTCCGCCAGCGCATCGACAACGCGACCGCCGCCGGGGTGGCAGGCTGGCTCCGCCATTTCTGCTTTGGTCAAACCTTGCTCCGCTACGAAGGCATCGCAGACCGGCGCAAAATGGCTGTTCACAAAAACCGGAATGTCGCGCGCCAGCACCAGATCGAAACCGGTGTCGCCAATTTCCCAGCCCATCATGTCAAGTGTATCGGGCCAGACATGGCTGGCGAAAGCGGATATCTCAGGGCCATCGCCGCTACCAATCACCGCCGCCGCGCAGCCATCGGCGAACAGCGCCAGCGCCACCATATCCTTTTTGTCCATCCGCATATGGTCATAAGCTATGCTGCACAGTTCTAGGCTGACCAACAACACGGGCTTGTCTGGCGATGCACGAAACAGATCGGCAGCTACGCCAAGCCCGATCACCCCGCCCGCGCAGCCATAGCCGAACAACGGCACGCAGCGTGCGTCGGGCGCAAAGCCCATTGCAGAAATCATCCGGCTCGGCAGGCTCGGGGTCATCGTCCCGGTTGTGGATACAAACACGATCTGGCCGATGTCAGCGGGGTTCAAGTCGGCGCGCTCAAGTGCCTGCGCCGCCGCCGCCTGAAACATCTCCTCCGCGACGCGTTCATACACGACAGCACGATCCGCCCATGACCGGTGCCCGAAATAATATTCGGGCGGCATAGCTATATGCCGCTCTTCGATGCCGGTATTGCCCAAAATCTCTGCCATTCGGATCGGCAATGCTTTGCCTTTGGCCTCCGCGAGAATGGCCAGCACCTGAGCCTGCGTGATGGGGTGTGCAGGCAACGCCGTGCCGAGCGCGAGTAAGCGAGGGAGAGTGTGCGACATGAACTGTAGTCGCTAGGCTTGTTCGCGGTCTAACGCTAGGCAGACTTTACCCTGCCCCAAGGCCCCTTGATTGCTAAAGTGATTGTCGGCTCCATGAGGTTGACGAAAAGCGTCGAACCATCAGGCGAGAAACATCCACCCGCAAATTCTGTCTGCACACGGCTTTTGGCAATCATATAAGTCTGACCCATGCCATTAACGCCGCGAAGGTGGTTGTTGGAAATGTCGGTATATTGATCCTCGCAAACGAGCAGGTGGCTGTTGGGCATCACGCACAGATTGTCACCGTAATTGTAAAAGGCCGGGTTGGTCGATTCCATATAAAGGTCGATCATCCCGGGCGCGGCGCTTTCGCCGGAAAAGCCCTCATTGACTGCGGGCACATAGCGGAAGATCTGACCATATTTAGCCGCCCCGCCGTTGGTGCACGCGAAGAACAATTCGCCCTTGCCCCAGAAAATGCCCTCGCCACGCGCGAATAGAGCCGCACCTTTGGCGGCACCCTGTTTGCGCAGATCGTCGTTCGGGCTTTCGGGGTTGGTGAGCGGTATCCAGCTTACACGGTGCTGCTTACCCTTGCTGATCTGCACCTCGGTCCAGTTACGCGTGTCTTTGATGTCGGTTTCAACGAACGCCATAGCCTCCAACCGGCCACCCTTGGCAAGCTTACCCTTTTCATTGGGAATGAATCTGTAAAGCAGGCTGTCACCGCGGTCTTCGGTCAGATAGGCAATGCCGGTGTGGGGATCAATGCACGCAGCTTCGTGGTTGAAGCGGCCCATCGCTTTGAGCGGTACCGGTGCAACCAAACCTTTCTGAACGGCAGGCACTTCGAAGATATAGCCATGATCCTTACCGACGCCGTCGCCCGCCTTGGTCACATTTTCCTCGCAGGTCAGCCAGCTACCCCACGGAGTAATCCCGCCCGAGCAATTGCGGATCGTGCCCGACAGACTGAGCCATTCGGCCTCGCGCTGCCCGGTTTTCATATCGTAGATCAATGTCGTGGTGCCACCGGGCAGAGGCATTGATTTATCATCAGCCATCCGGTCGTAGGTAATGAAGTTCTGTGGAACGGCGGTCGTGAAAGGGCCGACGCCCTGATCACCGACGCTCAGTTCATGATTACGAACGAGCGCGACCTTGCCTTTGCCCAGATCGAACGCGCCCATACCGTCCGCCGAATTGGGAACGAGGAAGCCATCATCCATGATGTTGCCGAGGCGGGAAATGGCGCGATAACTGAAACCCTTGGGCAAATCGATCAGGTTGTTGGGATCACGGACCAGCGGGCCATAGCCATGCACTTCGTTCATACCCGGAACCGGAGCTTGCGCTACGCAGCGCGCGGCCAACCCCGCAAAAGCGATGCTGCCAAGTCCAAATCCGAATTGGCGCCGGGTAACGTGCATCTTTGGCTCCTTAGAAAGGCTACTTGGCAACTGCACCGCAAAGATGACAATGCCGTTGCAGGTTGATAGAGCGCGAGCAAATCAAACCAAAGGCTTTTGTTTCCCATGACAGTTCGTACTCGCGTCGCTCCATCGCCCACCGGCGACCCGCATGTCGGCACCGCTTACATCGCGCTCATCAATTACTGCTTTGCCAAGAAGCATGCGGGCGAGTTCCTGTTGCGGATCGAAGATACCGATCAGGCACGATCGACACCGCAATCGGAAAAGATGATCCTTGAATCGCTGAAGTGGCTTGGCCTTAGCTGGGACGAGGGACCCGATGTCGGCGGACCGCATGGCCCCTATCGACAGTCGGAGCGCAGCGCGATCTATACCGAGCATTGCGACCGGTTGCTCGCAGATGACCATGCCTTCAAATGCTATTGCACATCGGAAAAACTGACCGATATGCGGCGGCACCAGATTGCCGCAAAGCAGCCGCCTAAATATGACGGCACCTGCTTGGCACTCACCGATGCCGACCGCGCGAAGCTCGACGCAGAGGGCGTACCCCACGTCGTCCGTATGAAAATCCCGAGCGAAGGCAAATGCGTCGTGCAAGACACGCTGCGCGGCGAGATTGAGTTTGAATATGCCGTCGTCGATATGCAGGTGCTGATGAAGTCGGACGGCCTGCCGACCTATCATCTCGCCAACGTCGTCGATGACCATTTGATGGGTATCACCCATGTGATGCGCGGCGAGGAGTGGATTTCGTCGGCGCCAAAGCATCTGCTACTCTATCAATATTTCGGCTGGGAGCCACCAGTGCTCACCCACCTGCCGTTGCTGCGCAATGCTGACAGATCGAAGCTATCAAAACGCAAGAACCCGACGTCGATCCTGTTCTACCAACGCGCCGGTTATCTGCCGCAGGCTATGCAGAATTTCCTTGGGCTGTTTATCAAGTCGGCGAGCGAAGAGGATGAGAAGACCAGCCTGCAAGATCTGATTGACGGCTTTGACGTCCACAATATCTCACTCGGCGGGCCGGTATTCGACACGTCGAAGCTGGATTGGCTCAATGGTCGCTATTTGCGCGAAGAGTTGGACACAAAGCAGTTCCTCGACGCGATCAAGGCATGGGCGTTAAATGACACCTATCTAACGCCGATCGCCGAAATGGCACAGGCGCGGATTACCAAATTGTCCGATTTGGGCGGACTTGTCGGTATGTTCTTCATGAACCGCCTCGATGGGCTAACCGCCGAAGCCTTGCGTAACGGCGTCAAGAT
>JANMPK010000370.1:0-2453 GCA_031369825.1 Sphingomonadales bacterium | reverse complement strand
ATTGAAGGCGCAGCTGCAATTGCCGGTTAGTGAGAAACTATCCCTTTGTTTTATAACCGCAGACAATGCCCAAAATGAACGCAACAAAAAGGCCTAGTTGAACCTCATCATTGGTCGCACTGCCCCAGCCAAAAAACTCTTGGCCAAAGGCAAAAAGCCCGATGAACATTGCCGTTGCCAATCCGACCATAGGTTCCTCCTGCTGACGCAATTGCCATCACGAACCGATACGTGGTGAATTGATATAGACTGCCTAGCGTCAAGGCGGGATTGCCAAACAGGGTTAATTTCTGGTTATCCGGCATCGCCCTCTTGCTTCATTTTGCATGGCTTCTATAGGGAGGCGAACGCGCCTAAAAGGGACTGATCCGATGAAAACACGTGTCTTTGTAACCCTGAAAAATGGGGTGCTCGATCCTCAGGGAAAAGCCATTCACCATGCGCTGGAGGGCCTCGGTTTTGCCGGTGTCAACGACGTCCGCGCGGGCCGGTTGATCGAGATCGACCACGAAGTAGGCGTGTCCAAGACCGACTTGGAAGCGATGTGCAGCAAATTGCTCGCCAATATGGTGATCGAGAATTTCGAGATCGAGCAGGCCTGATGCGCGCGGCAGTTATCCAGTTCCCCGGCTCCAACTGTGACCGCGATATGGCGGTGGCAATCCGCGACGTGACCGGCGCTGATACCCGCCTCATCTGGCACCGGGAAACTGCGCTACCCGACAATGTTGATTTGGTCGCTATCCCTGGCGGATTTTCTTATGGCGATTACCTTCGCTCAGGTGCGATGGCGGCGCGCTCGCCCGTGATGCGGGCGGTTGTTGAAGCTGCAAACCGCGGCGTTCCAGTGCTCGGCGTGTGCAACGGTTTCCAGATACTGACCGAAGCCGGACTGCTTCCCGGGGCGTTGATGCGTAACGCGGGTATCCGCTTTGTCTGCCGCACAGTGAAACTGACCGTCGAAAACAGCCAGTCGATTTTCACTAGCGGTTATGACGCAGGTGAGGAAATCAGCATACCTGTCGCGCATCATGACGGCAATTATTTCGCTAATGACGAAACGCTCGATCGGCTGGAAGGCGAAGGCCGTGTGGCGTTCCGATACGGCGAACCGGTCAACGGATCGGCACGCAATATTGCCGGATTATTGAATGATGCGGGCAATGTTCTGGGCATGATGCCGCACCCCGAACGCATGATCGAGCCGGTACACGGCGGGTCAGATGGTCGACGCTTGTTCGCCGGTCTCGTTGGTGGATTGATCCGCGAAATCGCCTGAACTGTCCCGTTCGATGCTTGGCTTGGGCTGAAGCCACCGCCCGACCAGCAGCAGCACCGTTGGCCATATCATCGTATTCCAGATATCATGCCAGTGCTCGGGTTGGGCCTGCGGTGCTCCGAGCGAGCCGTCTGCGCGGATATCCATCCATTCGACGCCGAGCGCAACCGCCAACGCCGCCAGCCAAGCAACCACCCAACCGCCACGCCAACGCCATCCGAGTCGCACTAGAATGAACAGCGCTAGCCCCGCGTGCAAGTGCAGCGCATCGCGTTCGAGTCCTGTGAAGTCGAGCAGATAGACCTTCAGGATCTGCAAATCATCCGGGGCGTTGGCCAGCGTCGCTATCATGTTCTTGTCCTGAAAGGCGTGAAGTTGGTACCTTCATCGAAAATATCAACACCCTCCTTGCGTTTCAACCAGCCAACCACGGCATAAGTCACGGGTGTCAGCACCACTTCCCAGCCCACTTTCAACAGCCAGTTAGTGATCATAACTGTAATCACCTGGCTGTTGCTCCAAACGCCCCAAAAGGCGAGTGGGTAGAAAATCAGACTATCTATCCCTTGCCCAACGACGGTCGAGCCAATGGTGCGCGACCACAGATGCTTGCCACCAGTCCAGATTTTCATCCGCGCCATGACATAGCTGTTTACAAATTCTCCTGTCCAGAATGCAGTGATCGAGGCGAATACTATGCGCCATACCTGGCCAAACACGCTTTCATAGGCCGCCTGCCCCTCCCAGCCCGCAGCAGGCGGCAGCGACACCACCACCCAGCTCATGAAAGCCATGAAGATAAGGCCCGCAAACCCGGCCCAGATCACGCGGCGTGCGCGGGCATAGCCGTAAACCTCGGTCAGCACATCGCCGATGACATAGCCAAGCGGGAAGAACAGGATGCCTGCCCCGAATACCCATTCTTCGCCATTGATGTTCAGCGCAGCCGGTTTGGCGGCACCGATGACATTGGAAAGCAGCAAAACCGCGACAAACGCGGCCATGACGAAATCATAATAACGGAAGTGCCGGCCCGATGCCGATGCTGCGCTTTGCGCGGTTACGCCTTGTTCTTGCATGGCAACCGCATAACCGCCTTTGCAGCGCGGTGCAAAGTGGTTATTGGAACGCAGCGCGCGCCCGTAGTTCAACTGGATAGAATACGAGCCTTCTA
>JANMPK010000328.1:0-2288 GCA_031369825.1 Sphingomonadales bacterium | reverse complement strand
CTACCCGAAAGCGAAGCCATCCGCTGCTGCGAGACATCACGTTTGGCGCGCAGATTGGAAATGACCCTGCCTATCTCGGCCTGTATCTTCCCGCGAACGTCGGCCAATCTGCTTTGCGCTTGGATCAGCTGCGGATGGTTCGCGCCATATTTGCTGCCTAGATCGGCTACCTCTCCGGCGGCGATTGCTTCCTGTGCGCGGAGCGACGAGATCACGGTTGAACCGAGGGCTTCACCGACATCGTCGCCCGAAGACCCTGACCGGAGCTGGCCGAGTGCTGTCTGCAAACGGGCCTCGTCTTCCGCCGCGCCGGCGCGAGCGCCCGTAACCTCTTGATTGTAATTGGAAATCTCCTGTTCGGTCAGCGAGGCCCCTGAAGTACTCAACAGGTTGTTGGCAATGCGATATTGCTGCAACGCCATCGTGTCGGTTTGCGCTTGCGCCCGCAACTCGCCCAACCGCTGCTGCACCAGCGCAAGCGTTTCGGCACGATTTTCCTGATTGCTGCGGAGCTCCCAATTGGCGAATTGCCGGGCATACTCGTTTGCTATGGTCGCCGCTGCCTTTGCTTCGGTGGCCGAATAGGAAATGGTAAGCGCGAAACTTTTGCCCGTCCGCGCAGCCGACACTTCACGCTCCAATTCGTTGATGACGTCGCGTTGCGCCTTGCTGTTCAGGCCCTTGCCCATCCCGAGCGCACCGGCAACGCGCTCTGCCATTGTCCGCGATGTAATGATTTCGACCTGCGTATCGACCAGTTCGCTGCTGAGCATCTGACGGCTTTCGGGCCGTTCCGCCGAGCGGATTTCTTCAGCGGCATTGTCGGTCAGCATCACGGTGGCATTGGCGGTATAAATTTTAGGCGTGAGTATCGAATAGGTCAGGCCGGCCAGCAGGCTGAGCGACACTACGGCCAGGATCAACTTTAACCTGCGACGGAAAAATGCGATGCTTTCGGTCAGGTCCAGCCGATCCGCTGTTGCCGGAAGAAAAGGTTCATAGCGCGCGGGAGGCTGATCTGCAGGCGAAGGCGTCACCGGAACGAGTTGGTTCGATTTGGTCATGGCAGTGCCTCGGTTGCGGATTGGGTGACGATGACCCGGCATAAACGGTGGTGGGTCATCAGAACCGGGCCCTGACACCAAGGCTAGCGGTGACACCGCTATAGTCGCGCCCCAATATATTTCCGTCCTGCTTGCGCCAGCTGACACTGGCAATCACTCCCAAATTGTTGGTCAGGCGATAATGTGCGTTGGCAGCTGCATTCAAACGCAAGTCCTTACGCCCGCTGCCTTGATACTTTTCGTCGCTAATGCCCAGTTCGACCGAAACAAGTATGCGATCGCCAATGGCTTTGCGCGCTTCAAGAGAAAAATCGCTGCGCACGATTGCAGGAACATCAAGGCGAAAGCTGGGATCGATCACACGTGAGGCAGCGGCGGTGATCTGCCAGTCGACGCGCGGTGTCCATTCGACCTGCAAATAGAAATTGACCGCGCTGACATCCTTTATTGATGGATTGTCGAAGTTCTGTCGGATGTAGCCCGCGCCGACCTCCAGATCGACCAAGTTGGTCAATCGGAGGAGCATGCCAGCAAGCACCGCATAACCATCGGAGTCGCGCTGCAATGGCACTGATTGCATATAATCGACCTTATTGATCGAGGCTTCGACGAAGATCCGTGAGTAATGGCTGCTGGGCGCGCTGCCACGGATACGTGCACGCATAACCCTCGAATCACGCTCGGAAAGATTAATCGGCAGGCCATTGATCTTTGTATCCCGGTACCTCGTCTCTGCGATCCGCCCTTCCGCAGTAAGCTCAAGAAAACCCCCCTTGCGGCGCAAGAGCAGGCCACCAAATGTGCGATCAAAGGCCACCGGCTCGTCGGTCAGAAACTGGTCGCCTGCTGTGCCACGTTGCTCGATCCCACGACGGAAACCGGCATCGGCTATGACTTCGGTGCGCTGAGCCAACTCGATTGTTCCCTTGCCTTGAACATCGAATTGTTCGCTGTTTTCACCTTCGGTTTTGGCATAACGGCGGACATCTGTCCCACCAGTCAGGCTGAACTGATGCCGCGGCAGGTCGGTACGCAAAGTGAAGCGCGGTCTGAAGGAGACAACCATATCATCCAGCTCGGACTGGCTGTTGTTGTAGACATTGCTATCATAGGTCACAACACTGTCGATAGACGGGAAGAGTAACAGGCTCGGGCTGATCCGGACCCCGTCCCTGCGTTCAGGCTCGAACAGATCGACAGGAGTTACCGCCTCGTTGTTCTGGG
>JANMPK010000311.1:0-9896 GCA_031369825.1 Sphingomonadales bacterium | reverse complement strand
CACCGCGTCCATCACGCGACCAACCCACGCTATCTCGACCGAAACTATGCCGGTGTTTTCATCATCTGGGACCGGATGTTCGGGACATTTACCGAAGAAGTGGGTGACGAACAGATCAGCTATGGCATCGTCAAACAGCTCGGCACATTCGGCCTATTATGGAGCGTCTTTCACGAATGGATCGGTATCGCGCGTGACGTCTGGTCCGCACCGTGGCGGCATAAGTTTTCGTATATGTGGCGGCCGCCGGGCTGGAGCCACGATGGCAGCCGCGACACGTCGGACAGCATTCGCGCACGCTGGACGGAGCGACAGACTGCAACGCCTGCGGAATAGCTATTTACACCCTTGCAAGTATTTAATCGTCTGATTAAACCCTCGGCCCAGAGGAGATAATATGGACGAGTTTGACATCATCGTCATCGGCGGCGGTTCAGCAGGGTCGGCAGCGGCGGGGCGTTTGTCGGAGGGCGGCAAGTACAGCGTGTGCTTGATTGAGGCAGGCGGTCGAAACGACAATATACTGATCAAGACACCCGGCTTCATGCCGTTCATCTTCAACAAATCGAATTACAAATATGATACGGTCCCGCAAAAAGGTCTGAAGGGGCGACTTGGCTATCAACCGCGCGGACGCGGCCTTGGCGGGTCAAGCGCGATCAACGCGATGGTCTACATTCGCGGCAACGCCTATGATTACAACAATTGGGCGGCGCTCGGTTGCACCGGTTGGGCATTTGAAGATGTGCTTCCCTATTTCAAACGCAGCGAAGGCAATGAACGTGGCTGTGATGATTTTCACGGGGGCGACGGCCCGCTTAACGTCATGGACCAGCATTATGCCAATGAAGGCAGCAGCGTGTTTGTCGAGGCCGCAGCGCAGTTGCAATTGCCGCGCAACGCTGACTTTAACGGCGCACATCAGGACGGCTTTGGCCTCTACCAAGTCACGCAAAAGAATGGCGAGCGCTGGTCGGCGGCGCGCGCCTATGTTGAACCGGCAGGCCCCAATCTGCATGTGATTACCGGCGCGCTGACCGAGAAAATCATCATCGAGAACGGCCGCACCAATGGTGTTGCCATTCGTCAGGGAAGCAAGCGGAGTATCATCAAGGCGCGCGGTGCAGTCGTCCTGTCAGCAGGTGCCTTTGGCAGTCCGCAAATCCTTATGCTGTCTGGCATCGGTCCAGCTGCTCATTTGCGCGAACTTGGGATAGACGTGATCCAGGACAAGCCGGCGGTCGGCAATGATCTGCAAGACCATATTGATTATGTCGTCAGCTACCGCACAAAATCGAAAACGTTTCTGGGCGATTCGATGGCTGGCAACTGGCGCATGCTGAAGGCGATCTTTGAACACCGGATGAAACGCACTGGCATAATGACGACATGTATTGCCGAGGGCGGCGGATTTTGGTCATCCACACCCGACCTTCCAGCACCCGATATCCAATATCATTTCATCCCGGCGTTACTGGAAGATCACGGGCGCACCAAAGTCAAGGGCCACGGCTTCAGCTGCCATGCCTGTGTCCTGCGCCCTGAAAGTCGCGGAACCGTGCGGCTACAATCAACCGATGCGGCTATAGCTCCACTGATTGATCCCGCTTTTCTGACCGATGACCGCGACATACAAACGCTGCGCGCGGGCGTCCGACAGATGTACCGTATCCTGAACGCACCTGCATTGGCAGAATATGCAGGTGCCGAGCTCAATCCTGTCGACATCAATGATGATGCTGCGCTCGATGACATAATCCGGTCACGCGCCGATACCGTGTATCACCCGGTCGGCACCTGCCGGATGGGTGCAGACGCAGACGCCGTTGTCGATCCGCGCCTGAAATATCGCGGGCTGGAGGGGCTGTATATCGCCGATGCCAGCATCATGCCGCGTCTGGTTTCCGGCAACACTAATGCGCCGAGTATCATGATTGGCGAGCGCGTGGCCGATTTTATCCGGGCTGATTTGCAATAATCTTGCGCAATGGCCATAGCGCGGCTAACCGCGTGCGCGCTATGGCCATTAACCGTACAGATTATATCAGCACCCGGGGCAATGCAGCGACGCTCGATTTCGCTGGCGTCACGCTCACCGGCCTTGCCAGCGACGGCGGGCTTTACGTGCCGCGCGAATGGCCGCGTTTCACAACCGATCAGATCAGAGCGATGCGTGGGCTGAGCTATGTCGATCTGGCGGCGCGGGTGATGGCACCCTTTACGGCGGGCGTGCTCAGCGAAGACGAACTGGGCGAACTATGCAAAGCCGCTTACGGCTCGTTCGCGCATGAAGCTGTGACGCCTTTGAAGCAATTCGACAGCCAGAATTGGCTGCTGGAACTGTTCCACGGCCCAACCTTGGCATTCAAAG
This sequence comes from Sphingomonadales bacterium, assembly GCA_031369825.1. Taxonomy (GTDB): domain Bacteria; phylum Pseudomonadota; class Alphaproteobacteria; order Sphingomonadales; family Sphingomonadaceae; genus Sphingorhabdus_B. Next base: position 7,525 of record JANMPK010000311.1, on the reverse strand, counting down.
ATGTCGCCTTGCAATTGCTCGGCCATTTGTTTGAGCGCTTCTTGACCGGCACTGATAAGAAACTGACCATCGTCGGGGCAACGTCGGGCGATACCGGATCAGCCGCGATTGATGCGGTCGCAGGCCGCGAGCAAGTCGAAATTTTTATGATCCATCCGCACGAGCGCGTTTCCGACGTGCAGCGCCGGCAGATGACAACGATGATCGCACCTAATGTCCACAACATCGCCATCGAAGGCAGCTTCGACGATGCGCAGGCTATGGTGAAGCGGATGTTTGGCGACCGCGAAGTCAACGGGCCGCTGACCTTGTCGGCCGTCAACTCGATCAACTGGGCGCGGTTGATGGCGCAGGTCGTTTATTATTTCGCCGCAGCCCTGCGCTTGGGCGGGCCAGACCGCGCAATCGTCTTTTCGGTGCCGACGGGCAATTTTGGCGATGTGTTTGCGGGATATGTCGCCGCGCAGATGGGTCTGCCGATTGAACGCCTGATCGTTGCCACCAACGTCAATGACATCCTGCACCGCGCCTTATCCCGTGGCGACTATTCGGTGCTGGGGGTCACCCCCACCGCCGCGCCGTCGATGGACATCCAGGTATCGAGCAACTTCGAACGTTTGCTGTTCGATCTGGAGGGCCGCGACGGTTCGACCACCGCCGCGCGGATGAAATGGTTTGAACAAATGGGCAAGATGGTGCTGTCGGCTGATATGCGTAAACGTGCATCGTTCTTCGCCAGCGCGCGCGCCGATGCCGACGAAATGGCGCTGGCGATGCGTTGGGCGCAGGAACATTGCGGCGAGATTATCGATCCGCATACCGCGATCGCTCTGCACGCCGCGCGGACATCAGGGATTGCGCCCGGTGTGCCGGTCGTCACGCTGGCGACGGCGCATCCCGCCAAGTTCCCCGATGCAGTAGAACGGGCAACAGGCATCCGTCCGCCATTGCCCGTAAGGGTATCGAGCCTGTTCGACCGCGAAGAGCGTTTCGACATCCTGCCCGGCAATTATGAAGCCGTGCGCGATTATGTGCTGGCCCACGCTGTCCGCTGATGGCGCCGAATTTCGTTACTCTGGTTAGCGAGCCGCGCGCCGATTATACCCTGATCGACAGCGGTAACGGCCGCAAATATGAAAGCTACGGTGACCGCCGCTTCATCCGCCCCGAACCACAGGCAATGTGGGCACCGGCGGGCGAAGACTGGAATGCGGACGCCGAATTCGTGCCTGGATCGGACGATGAAGGTGGCGGGCGCTGGTATAATAACCGGCCCGTGCCGATTGATGGCTGGCCGCTCGTCTGGAATGATGAAGTCAGCTTCACCGCATCCTGCACGCCCTTTCGCCACCTCGGGTTTTTCCCCGATATGGACCCGGTGTGGCGCTGGATGCGGGGAGAAATTGCGGACGTTGCTGAGCCCGTGTGTATGAACCTGTTTGGCTATACCGGTGTCGGAACGCTGGCATTGTCAGCGGCTGGAGCACAAATGGTCCATGTCGATGCCTCAAAGAAATCTGTATCACAAGCACGCGTCAACGCCGAAATGTCGGCTATGCGCGAGCGCCCGATCCGCTGGATTGTCGATGACGCCGCAAAGTTCGTTGCGCGCGAGGTTCGCCGCGAAAAGCGTTATGATGGTATCTTGCTCGACCCACCCAAATATGGCCGTGGTCCCGATGGCGAGGTTTGGCATCTTGAACAGGATTTGGCCCCGCTGATCGCCGATTGCCGCAAGCTGCTCGATGCCAATTCGCGGTTCCTGTTCCTGACGGTTTATGCGGTGCGGATGTCGGCACTGGCGCTCGGCGCTTTGCTCGAATCGCATTTCCATGATTTAGGCGGTAAGGTCGAATTTGGCGAGTTGGCTGTGCGCGAACAGGCGCGCGGGCTATTATTGCCAACCGCTATTTTTGCGCGCTGGTCGCGTTAGGGAGCATAATGACAGACAGCCTGATCCTCGAAGTTCACGACCTTGTCGTCAATGTCCTCACCGGCATTTACAGTCAGGAAACACACCTGCCCCAACCGCTGAAAATTTCGATCAGCGCGACGCTCAATATGGCTGAGCATTACACGCCCGACACTCCGCTGTCGGCGTCGAAAAACTATATGACGCTGAAAGAAGCAGCAACGCATTTGCCCGAAGGCGTCCACTTCACGCTGATCGAAGCGGTCGCCGAGCATATCATCGACACGTTGTTCGCCGATGACAAACGGATCAGCCATATTTCAGTAAAAATTGTGAAGCTGGCGATTGCCGAAGACGGCGAAGCCATCGGGATCACGATGGCGCGGAGCCGCAGATGAGTCTATCGCGCCCGCTAGCATTGGTCACCGGCGGGATACGGCGGCTGGGTTCGGCAATTGCCAAGCGGCTCGTCGAAGCCGGCTATGACCTCGCGCTGAGCAGCCATGCCGATGGCCAGCCACAAATCGACTTTGGCAAAGATTCAAACTGGCATTGCTTCATCGCCGACCTCGCCGACCCTGAAGCTCCTGCAAAGTTGATCGAAGATGTCACCGCGCATTTCGGTCGAACGCCTGACCTGCTCGTCAACAACGCCGCGATGTTTGGACAGGACGGTTGGGCCGATATGGATGCGGCCACGCTGGACGCACATTTCCGGCTCAACACGTTCGCGCCCTTGCTGCTGTCGCAGGCTCTTGTGAAGGCAGCATCATCGCAGGTAGCAATTGTCCATATCACCGACCAGCGGACCGAAAACCCGCCTGTTGACCAGATCAGCTATACGCTGTCGAAGCAGGCGCTCAGCGCTTCGGTGCGGACGATGGCGACGGCGTTCGGCAACAAGGCGCGAATCAATGCGGTGGCACCCGGGCTAGTGATTGTCACCGATGACTATGCACCGGGTCAGGCAGCGCGGCTGGCGACGATGATGCCGCTCGGTTCGCTACCAGATCCTGAAGGCGTGGCCGATGCGGTGCTGTATCTGGCAAACGCGCGGCATGTTACGGGGCAGACATTGTTCGTCGATGGCGGCGCGCATCTAAAAAGTTTCGACCGCGATTTTGTTCATCTTTAGCGAACGCGCCAGACCTTGATGCCGTCGCCCATATCGGGCAGCGGTTCGAGCCATGCTGGCGTATTGCCTTTGGCCAATTGGCTCCACAGTCCGTTCGGGTCTTTCTTCACATAATAACGCAGTTCGGCTTCGCTTGGGCAGACGGCAATATGGGTGATGCCGCGCTTGGTGATGACATCGCGCGCGGTGTCGGGAGCCGACCGGAAAATCTCGATATGGTCGTGCATCGCGGTTTCGTTGCGGTGGTGGCTGCTGGCGAGCACCTGATGCGCGGTCATCAGCAATATCGTCGGCCCCATGTCGAAAGGTGCAACAAACCGTGCCTTTGGCAAGTCAGCCAACGCCGCGACAGATGGTGTGCTTTCGCACTTCTGTGATGCACGTTTCGCTGCCACCTCTTGCGGCTTCGGCATTGCCGCGAAAGCCCTTTCGCCGAGCGAATAAAGCTGCGCGACCGCCGGTCCTGGGACAAGCAAAAACAGCATCAAAGCCACCAGAGAAATGCGCAGATGGGTTTCTTTTGAGCGACGATAACGCTGGAACAACTGGTTGATCCAGACCGCGATCAATGGGATGGAAAATGCCGCCGCGACCGCCACAGTGCGAAACACCAGCAACGAGAGCAAGGCTGCATAGATTGCAAAGAATCCTGCAACCCGGATGTCTTTGTGGGTAACACCCGCGGCGTGCGAATGCGCCGAAAACAATGCCGCTACCCCGCATGCCGACATAGCCATCAACACCAAAGCATTGCGCAAGCTTTGATGCCAGATCGGCAGACCCTCATTGATATGCACATACCAATATTCGCGCACCAGCGGGTCGAGCCCACCAAAAGCTCCGCCAGCGCATTTCGGAGCGATCAGCAATATTGCGAAGACCGCAGCTCCGCCAGCTGCAATCGCCGCAGCCATCCGCAATCGACGCTGGCTTGGGCTGGCGGCGATGGCGGGCAACATGATCGCGGCAGCAAGGACGATGGCGATGATATGTGGCGGCGATATTGTATCGCAATAGGTCGCCAGAAGGTTCGACTGTGTGCCAAGAAACAGCAGCACGCTGCCTGTGGCGAATGATGTAATGGTCCATACCAGACGCCGACCATGCGCTTTCTCGACGATCCAGCGCCAGCCGAGAAGGAGGAAAAACGCTGCGGTAAGCGGCGCTCCTTCGAGTGAAATATGCAACCAGAACGCAAGCGCTAATCCCAGCACCAGTCCGCCGCGCCTTTTGTCGGGCCAGAACATCGTCCACAGCGCCAGCACCGCAAAGAAAATCTGCCAACCATGATGGTCGATCCGCATTGGCCGCAGCTGTAGCAAAAGTGCTGGAGAAATCAGTGTCAGAAGCACCGCAACAATTCCGGCTTCGACATTAGCAAGCTTGGTCGCAATTTGCCCCAATATATAAGCGATCGCGCCCAACAGCATTAGCGGCACAGCGGCCCCAGCCATCATTTCAGCGGCTGGCTGGCCAAAAAACGGACTAAGGATGAGCACCAGCAGCGCCAAAGGCAGTTCGATCACCCTTGACCAGTGCATTGGCGCACCCTCTGGGGCATTCATCCGGTATTGCGTAGTATCAAACCAGCTTTGCCCGCCCAGAAAATCGCGTAGCTGGACAAGCCGCAACTGGTCGTCCGGGTCCCATCCCGACAATGTCGTGATGTGTGTCCACCCAGACCATATCAATATTGCGGATACCGCGAGCCAGAGCAAAAACACCGGCCCCAGCGGCAAAGATTTGCGTCCCATGTAAGCCCCCTTGGCCCGCTGCTTAACGCAGCTTGCCCAACTTGTCTTCCCCATCCTTGCGGCGCAGATACAACCAAGGGACGTTTTCCGGATCAAACTGGGTGCGGTGGTGCCGGTCAAAATAGGGCGGCATATGATCGCCAACCAGCAATATGTCGCTATCAGGAAAATCGGTTGCAGTAATCTCTTTGGCAAGTGCGACCTGAATGTCATGGTAAATGGCAAACTGGCGGCAGATTTGCGGGAATTCAGTCGCCAATGTCGGCGAAATGCGCTGACAATTGTCGACATTGAGGTTCAGGCCTACAGGCACCGGCAGATGCGAATTAAGCGTCAACCAATATAGAAATGTTGGTTTTTCAGCAGCCTTCAGCTTAGCCGAAATCTGTTGGGGTATGTCGCGGTCGCATGCACCCGGAAAGACACCGCCACATTTCTCGGCACCCGCCGTTTGCATGTCCGACCCAAATTCGCGCGTCTGGAAACCGATATTGGGATACCATTGGTCGCGTTTGAAAAATGTACCCGTAAAGCTGTGCATGGCATGCGTCGCATAGCCTTTTTGTGCCAATTTGGCAGGCATGCAGCCGGAGTCTTTACGGTCTAGCAAATCATAATAGTCGCCCCATCGTCCGCATAGTTCGCGGATTTCGCCAGCGGTCGTGCTGTTGAAATAGGGGGTAGTGCCGCGTTTCAGATCATAACGCGCCCGCACTGCGGCATCATCAACCAAAGGTGCGAACAACAATTTATCCATTTCAGGGTTATCGCGCGGGACGCCCATAGCCTCCACCACAATCAAGACCAGATGTCGCTTGCCGTTGGCACGGGCGGCAAAACCGCTATCGCCGGTGGCAGACGAGAAAGCCGCATTTGCCGGAGCCGTACGAAAATAATGCCTGCGCATATCCTTGCCGATCCAGACATCAAGTGCCGCCAAGCTGAAAAACAAACCGATAGACCCTGCGAGCAACAAGGGGCGCGAAAAATTCATGTCCCGCTTCAATAGTTTCCATGCCAGCCCTAATATAACCAATATGGCGGCCCCGGCAGCAATATAGTCAATGGAATTGCCCGGTTTGATCTCGGCAAAGAACTGCAAAGAGTAGAATATCGAAGATTTCGAGAGATTAAACAGCCCGCCGACAAATTTCAGCGCGGACCATGTCATGATCCCGGCAAAAGCAGCGTAGCGCAAAATGAAAGGCATGCGTTTAACGACCAGACCGATAATCCCCGCATAGACAATCTCGAAATGCCGTGGTGGCGCACCTGCAAACCACAAGGCCGCAAAGCCGATATTGGCAAAGACAATCCAGACCAGCACCCAATTGCCAAAGCGCTTCACATCGTCATCAATGCTCCAGAAAGCCGGGCGGGGCACGTCTGCGGTTATTGCTGTCACCGGAATACACCCCATTTGCGCATCGCATAGACGGAACCGAAGCTGACACCGACAGCAACACCCTTTGCCGCAATGGCATGAAGGCCCGCGCGGCCAAGCAGTTCAACCGTGACGACAGTAATCGCCAATCCGACCAAGGCAGAGCCTGCGAATAATACGCGCTGGACATGCAGCGCTGCGCCGTCGCGTGTTTTTCCGGTGAACACTATATTTGCGCTCACCATCCAGTGAACAATTATTCCTGCGCAATAACCAAGCGCCGACGCCATTGTCGGATCAACGCCGAGCGTAACCATTGATGCAAACAACGCTACATCGAACGCCAGCGCAATAACGCTCGCCACCAGATAACGGGTGATCGTAAAACGGTGCCAGATATTCAGCGCGGAGGCGATGGTGCGATCCATCAGGATTATGCCGCCTTGCTGATTTTGCGTTCATCCTCATCGGCATCGGTGCCAGCGGCAATCCGCTTGGGCACGTCGCGCTGCGAAGTCAAAGCCGCTGCCTGGTCTTCGCTGATCTTGGCGGCAATCGCAATTTGCTCGCCCTCGTCACCCGCCTCATGATATTCGGCGTCTTCGTTGACGTTCCAGATATTGTAAATGCGGCTACCGGCAGCGATGTTCTCGACCGTCAGCATCGATGTCATCATCGCATGATCCTGATTGTTGTAACGGTGCATCCCGTTGCGCCCGACCATGTGGAGCGTCGGATAGCGTGTTTCCAGTTCGGCGCGCATCGCTTCGACATTCGCCGCATAATCGTCATCATAGACCGGATAGGCCTTTTCCTGACGAACCACCGCCCCGCCGACCACATCTTCGGCTTTGCACAGCCCAAGAATGCCCATTTCCTTTTTGGCCAGTTCAATCAGATCGGCATCGCTCGATGCCCACAAATTGTCATTTTCAAAGCAGAAATATTCGAGCCCGACACACGCAATCGAGGGATCGGGCACCATTTCGGGCGACCAGCTGCGGAAATTCTGCACCCTGCCGACCTGCACCTTGCTGTCGTGGATATAAATCCAGTTGTCGGGGAAGAGATCGTCGGACTTGATCATCAAAGCGACGGTCAAAAAGTCGCGGTAACGCAGATTGTTCGCCTGCAACGACGTCTGCGGCAACGGATGGATACGCGCCGAGAGTTCGCGCATCGGTGCGCTGCTGATGACATGCTTGGCGGTAATCACCGCTTCGCTGCCATCGGCCTTTGTTGCCGACATCCGCCAGTTACCCTCGGCATCTTGGGCGAGTTGCTTGAAGCTGTGGCCCATCAAAACGCTGTTGCCCTTGGCGACGACGAAGTCGCGCGCG
>JANMPK010000291.1:0-6894 GCA_031369825.1 Sphingomonadales bacterium | reverse complement strand
TGAATGACCGAAATTAGACGACAAGTGGTCGTTTTCAGTTGTTCAGGCTCGCCAGACTGATCGGAAAACGCCGCGAGCAGAATTCGCAATCGACGACGATATCGCCTGCTTCATCGGCCATGTCAGCCCGGTCTTCCGCCGGAAATTTGGCAATTACATCGCGGATATGCACCATGTCGCAGCGGCATCCTTTTGTCAAAGCGGTGCCGCTTTCGACCAGAACCTCGTTTTCCTCATGAAACAACCGCCAGACGATTTCCTCCAGCGGCAGCGCCGGATCGCACAGTTCGTCGGCACCGGTTGTGCCTGATAGCGCCGACACATGCTCCCATTCGGGGTGATCGAGTCGGACATGCAAGCGTTCCCGTCCTTCCTCTCCCTCGGGCAAATGCTGGACAAGTATTCCGCCAGCGATGCAGAGATTATCAATATGATCGACACCGACGCGGATCATCGTCGGAATTTGTTCGGACTGGACGAAATAATGCTCTGCTGCTTCGGACAGGGACGCGCCTTCGAGCGGCACAATGCCCTGATAGCGCCCGCCGCCCTCGCCAACTGGCAGCGCCCGGTCAAAGGTGATTGCCAGATAGCCGGTGCCGAACAAGCCGAACAACGTCGAATCCGAAGGCAACGCCGCCACCTTGTCGGCATCAAACTGCACATAACCGCGCAGTGCTCCGTCTTTATAGTCGCAGGCGAGCAACTTGATTGCGCCTTTATTGGTTTGCGCCTGCATCGTCAGCTGACCATCGGCCTGCTTCAGCGACGCACCGAGCAACGCGGTCAGCACCAGTGCCTCTGCTAAAGTTCTCTCAATCAGCGGCGGATAGGAGTGCGCCGACAGGATTTCGGACAGCACCCCGTCCAGCCGAACCAGCCGACCGCGCGCATGGCGGTCTGGCAAAGAAAAGCGCAAAGGCTGGTCGCCAAAAGTCTCTGGCTGTGACGCCATTAGAGCTTACCGAAGCACCAGAGCAGGATAGATTTTTGCGCGTGCAGCCGGTTTTCCGCCTCGTCCCAGATCAGCGATTGCGGTCCGTCCAGCACGCCATCGGTCGCCTCCTCACCGCGGTGCGCTGGCAGGCAGTGGAGGAACTTTGCGTCGGGTTTCGCACACGCCATCAACCGCTCATTGACCTGATAAGGCATCATCGCGGCAATTTTGTTATGCGCATGCTCCTGCCCCATCGACACCCATGTGTCGGTGATGACGATATCGGCGCCAGCAACGGCGTCTGAAGCATCGCGGGTCAAGGTAATCGTTGCGCCTACGGCCTCGGCAACCGCGATAAACGCCTCGTCGGATTCATAGCCTTGCGGAACAGCGATACGCACGTTGAATTTGAAGAGCCCGGCTGCCTCGACAATCGAATTCAGCACATTATTGCCGTCACCCAGCCACGCCACTTCCAGTCCAGGCAGCGGCTTACCCTGCTCCACGATAGTCAACAGATCAGCAACAATCTGGCACGGGTGTGAAAGGTCGGTTAGACCGTTGATGACCGGCACGCTGGCATAAGCCGCCAGTTCTTCAATCTTGGCATGGTCATCGGTGCGGATGACGATGGCATCGACATAGCGCGATAAGACGCGAGCGGTGTCCGCCACGGTTTCACCGCGCCCCAACTGCATCTGGCCCGCCGCCATGAACATGCTATCGCCACCCAGTTGCTTCATCGCCATTTCAAACGATGTCCGTGTGCGCGTCGAGTTCTTCTCGAATATCATGCCGAGCGTATGGCCCGCCAGCGGTGCATCTGCGTCGGACTTGCCCTTTGGCCAAGCCATTCCGTCAGGATTGGCGCGCGCGCTCTTGCGGTCCATCGCATCGGCCAGCATCGCCGCGATGGCATCCCCGCCCGCGTCGGACAGGTTCAGGAAATGGCGGATCATGCAGCCTGCGGCATTTGGTAACTCGCAGCACCCGCCGATAGCTTCTCCATGAAGGTCGCTATTTCGGAATCGCCAATATTGAGCGGCGGCAACACGCGGAACGTATTATCGCCCGCAGCCACGGTCAACAGACCGTGATTGTCACGCAGATGCGCCACAAACGCGCGCGCCTCATGCGTCATCATTACGCCGAGCATCAGGCCTTTGCCACGCACACCGGTAAACAGGTCGGGATAGTTGCCGATGAATTGCTCCAGCGCGGAACGCAGCTTATCACCCAGGCTGCGTACATTTGCCAAAAATTCGTCATTGGCCACGACGTCCCAAACCGCCTGACACGCCGCCATGGCAAACGGGTTGCCACCATAGGTCGAACCGTGGGTGCCAACCACCATGCCGCGTGCCGCTTTTTCTGTGGCAAGGCATGCACCAACAGGAAAGCCGCCGCCAAGGCCCTTTGCAGACGCCATGATATCGGGTTCGATGCCGTAAAGTTCATAGGCATAAAGTGCACCAGTCCGGGCTACACCGCACTGCACCTCGTCGAGGATAAGCATCAGGTCATGCTCGTCTGCCAACACACGCAGGCCTTTCATGAAGGCATCGGATGCCGGACGGACACCGCCCTCACCCTGGATTGGCTCGACCAGGAAACCGGCGGTGTTCGGACCTATCGCAGCCTTCGCGCCTTCCAGATCATCAAAGTCGACATATTTGAAACCGGGCAACAACGGCGCGAAACCCTTGTGCATCTTTTCCTGGTTCGATGCCGAAATCGTCGCCATCGTCCGCCCGTGAAAGGCGTTTTTGAAGGTGATGATCTCGAACCGTTCGCTTCCTTGGCTCTGGTGATAAGCGCGTGCGGTCTTGATTGCACATTCGACCGCTTCGGCACCCGAATTGGTGAAGAACACGGTATCAGCAAAGGTCGTATCGACCAAACGCTGCGCAAACGCCTCGCCCTGCGGGCTGCCATAAAGGTTTGATACGTGCATCAGCGTCGCTGCCTGATCCTGTATTGCTTTGGTCAAATGTGGATGTCCGTGGCCAAGCAAATTGACAGCAATCCCCGCCGCGAAATCCAGCGCACGGCTGCCATCTTCGCTAATCAGCCAAGCCCCCTCACCTCGCACCGGCCGGAACCCGCAACGGGGATAGACGGGCATCAAAGCGGTGATCGACATGGGATAGCTCCTTCAAAAGCAATAAAGCGGCCCGCACCGGGACCGCTGTTCTAAAAGCAACGTATAATAGCGGGAAAGCGGCAAATCAACGCTTGTGATTTTTCGGTCTATCCCAACAGCGTATTGATGCTGATCTGGTTGGTCAGCGTCCGGTGCACCGGGCATTTCTCGGCAATCTCGATAAGCTTGGCGCGTTGCTCGTCATCCAGCTTACCTTCGAGCCGGACGATGCGGTCGATCATATCCACCGGCTTGCCATCATTCTCACCCTCACGAACTTCCTTCGAATGTTCCAGCGTCACATGCACCTTGTCGAGCATCCAGCCTTTGCGTGCAGCATACATCTCCAGCGTGATCGAGGTGCAAGCCCCCAGCGCAGAGAGCAATAGCTCATAAGGCGTAGGCCCATTGTCGGTGCCGCCAATATCCACAGGCTCTCCCGCCACCCATTCGTGCACCCGCGCCTTGATCGCCTGCGCATAAGCACCGTCGCTGCTTTGCACCGTGGCGCATGGATTGTCAGTCATGGTCCATTTCCTTTTCACGTTTAGCCGCAGCAACGCGGCGCTTCAAATAGCCGTAAAGCAAAAGATGAAAGCCCAGCGACAGCAAGACGACGATCAGGATGATTTTAGCGGCGCTCATTGGTCAGAATAACCGCACGCCGTTTGCAACCGGCTTGTCAGGCGCAAATAATATGACCTCGCCGTCTACGCCCGGGAAGCCCAGCGTTAAAACTTCTGACATGAATTTGCCAATCTGGCGCGGTGGAAAGTTGACCACGGCGGCAACCTGTCGGCCGGGCAGTTCAGACAGGACATAGACATCGGCTATCTGTGCGCTCGATTTCCTAATGCCGACTTGCGGCCCGAAATCTATGGTCAGTTTATACGCCGGTTTGCGCGCTTCCGGAAAAGGCTCGGCGGTTATGATCGTACCGATACGGATATCGACCTTCAGAAAATCGTCGAAGGAAATATCGTCTGCCTTCGGCGCATCGGGTCCGTGGTCAAGGTGCATGGCTGGCTCCTTTTACTACTATCGCCATGAAATTGGCTCCTGCATGCTAGGGCTGTTCACTGCCCTGAGGGATCGACGTCGTCTGGCGGCGCAATCGCCTTGTTCAGCGCGTCGCTCGGCAGGTTGAGCGCACGCAACATCGCCCAGATTTCCTCACGCGCCTTCGGTTGCAAGCGGCCCAGTTCAGGGATTGCAGCAAGGTCGAACAGCGTCAGTCCCATTGGAAACAGCTCGCGATAGGTCACCCGTTCACGCAAGCCGGGAACAAGGCGAAACCCGGCGACCGGCGCAATCTTCTGAAGTGCATCCATCACTTTGCGTTCATTCTTGGTGGCAAAATTGCGCGACCGATTCTGCATGACCACCCAGTCGAGCTGCTTTGGACGCAAAGCCAGCCCCGGTTCCTTCAAATGCTCGACCAGCCGGGCAAAATTGCCCAGTGTCTTCAATTCGCCGGTGCGCGGATCGATGCGGCCAAGCATGTCGAGATCAATAAAGCTATCGTTGACCGGCGTGACAATGGTATCGGCCATGAATATCGCACGCCGGGCAATCGGCGAGTCGTGTCCGCCGACATCAATGATGATGAAGCTGTGATGGATACGCGCGATGCGGAGCTTTTCCTCAAGCTCGTTCTCGTTCTGCTGAACCAGCATGATCTGCTCGGGACCGGGAAGATTTACGCCAAATTCCCGTTCGCTTTCCAGCCGCGCCCACAGCGCACGGTGCAGCGTCAGTTGCCGCAGATCGACATCAAGCGCCGCGACACGCTCACCTGCATTGCACAAAGCGATGCAGGTGTGAAAGGCCGATGTCGATTTGCCCACCCCGCCTTTTTCGTTAGCAAAAACGATTATGTGACCCTTGGGCGGCTTGACCGGATATTTCATCCATGCAGGGATTTCGTCGATGGGTTCGGGACCGAATTGAACAGGGTCCAGCGACGAGGGCAAAGGCTCCGGCGGCCAAGGCTGCGCCGGAGTTGGGGGCGGAGGAGGCGGAGCCGCCTTACGCCTTTTGAAGCGATCAAATAATCCCAACTGGCCTGACCTCCGATAGCCGCGTGTGATGGCGCAAGGTGGGTTGGGTTTCAAGTCCTAGCGTTTTACCCCCGCCCGGCCCACGCTCTCCGCCAGCACATTCGCTACATAGGCGTTGAGCGACACGCCCTCACGCGCCGCCACAAATTTTAGTTTTTCGTGCAGCGAACGCGGTACCCTTTGCCGCCATTGGCCAAGCGCGCCGGGGCCGGGAACTTCACGGCCCAATTCCTTGGCGGCGGCATGCCATTCGGCAATCGCACTTTCCGCATCCGCCAAAGCGGCTTCGGGCGTATCGCCATCGCCGATGCAGCCGGGCAGCGCAGGCACCGTCGCCAGCCAGCCACCACCATCGGCTTCGGACAGCGGTTCGACCATGATAGCGTGTTTCGCAACAATGTCCGGCGAATTGGGCATATACCTTGTCTAATCTACAGGATCAGAATTTCAACGACAAAGCCTCCTCCTTTGACGGGAAGGGGTTGGGGCAGTGAGCTTCGTGTTGTGTTCCCGAAATCCCCGCAATTGGTGAATCAAGCCCAAATTTGGCTCAAACTGCCCGCCAGTTTCTAACAAACCTCTCGCCAACTCGAGTGAATTTTTCAACAGGGCTTTCTTCATTAGCTTGTGACGTACGCATGGGGCGCTGGCTAACCAACTCGGCAATTCGAATGAACTCATTGGCAATCATAATTGCATCCCGCTTGGGCCACCACTTTCCAAAAGCTTCGGCAATGTCACCTTGAACAGCACTTAAATTCGCCAGCGAAGCCACTGCCGCGAGACTTTTGTCAGCTGTGGCAAGAATGTACCAATTTTCTTCATTTGCTGGGTCTCTAACTCGCCGCACGAAATCACTAATATAGGTTATGTCCCATGCTGCATTTTTGACCCCAGCAATCGCCCGATCACGATCTGGTGACCGAAGGTGCTTTATCATGCCACCTCGTTGAGCGGTCGAAGAAAAGTACATGCCTGCAAAACAGGCTGCGGGCCCTGCAAATATAAAGTCATGGACCATCCATTGCAGCAGCTTCAAGAAGCGCTCTAAGTTCGGCATATCTTGCAGCTCCAACTCCGCCATTTTTAGCGCAGCGGCATAATTTCTGTCCCAGCGAGACGGTGGAGTCTCTAAATCGACCGGGTCCTCAATGATCGCTGTGGGTGAGGGCAAGCTATCGGTTCGTCCAAGCGCAACGTCGATCCAAGCCAACTTCTGTGCTTCATCTGCTGCCCTGAACCATGATAGTTCGTTGAGCGCGTTTTCATTGCCAGTTCGGTGGGCAAGTTCGTGAAAAGCAACCGACGGTTCGATAGCCATATCTAGAGCCTGCGCCAGCGCCATCAGATTGGCAGCCATTATTGTCGGGCGGTTAGGGCGAGCTGGCACTCCCGATCTAGCAATGGATGCCATTCGGGTTATCAAGTTTCGATCGGGCAACAACGTTGTTGTGGAGTCGTCGAAAATTGCTTCCAAGATTAGTGCCTCAACAGAAAGCATCCCAGATGCTTCGGCTATGTAACCTGGAATAAGGATGTCCCAGTTCTGCAGGTTACGCGAAATTTGCTGAACATCGTCCATCGGAAACCTTGGGTCAGTGAACAATATCACCTGCCCGCCCGACGACGACATCACATCTCTAAAAATTTTTCGCTTCACTCTCTGCGCCTGATAATATGCTTGGTAGGTTCACGCCAGCAACCAACAGATGCGCCATTCACTCCACCGTCACCGACTTCGCCAAATTCCTCGG
>JANMPK010000282.1:0-3288 GCA_031369825.1 Sphingomonadales bacterium | reverse complement strand
GCAATTTCACAAGGCTCGCTGCGGCGCGGATCGGCGGCAGTTTATCTTGACATCAACCATCCCGAAATCGAGGAATTCCTTGAAATCCGCAAAGCATCGGGCGATTTCAACCGCAAGGCTTTGAACCTCCACCACGGCGTCCTCATCACAGATGCCTTCATGGAGGCTGTCCGCAGCGGCGCTGAGTGGAACCTTGTCAGCCCCAAAGATGGCAGCATCCGCGCGACGGTTGACGCGCGTTCGCTCTTCCAGAAAATCGTCGAAACGCGCCTTGCCACGGGTGAACCTTACATCGTCTTCGGCGATACAGTGAACAAGGCGATGCCGCGCCATCACCGCGAACTTGGTTTCAAGGTAACAACATCAAACCTATGCTCCGAAATTACATTGCCCACGGGTCGCGATCATCTCGGCAATGACCGCACGGCGGTCTGCTGCCTCTCGTCGCTCAACCTTGAAACTTGGAATGATTGGAACGGCGACAAGCGCTTTATCGAGGATGTCATGCGCTTCCTCGACAATGTCCTGACCGACTATATCGACCGTGCCCCGCCCGAAATGGCGCGCGCGAAATATTCAGCCAGTCGAGAGCGTAGTGTCGGCCTCGGCGTGATGGGCTTCCACAGCTTCCTCCAAGCACGCAGCCTGCCGTTTGAAGGCGCAATGGCCAAGAGCTGGAACCTCAAGATTTTCAAGCACTTGAGCCAAGGCGTCAACGAAGCCTCAATGCTGCTCGCCACCGAACGCGGCGCCTGCCCCGATGCGGAAGAACGTGGCGTGATGGAGCGGTTTAGCTGCAAGACCGCGATTGCGCCAACCGCTTCGATTTCGATCATCTGCGGCGGGACGAGCGCCTGCATTGAGCCAATCCCGGCGAATATCTACACCCACAAGACGCTCTCGGGCAGCTTCTCAATCCGCAACCCGCATCTTGAAGCGTTGCTCATCGAGAAATCGAAGAACAGCGACAATGTGTGGAATACCATCCTTGAACAGGGCGGCAGCGTTCAGCATCTCGATTTCCTCACGCCAGAGGAAAAAGATACGTTCAAAACCAGCTTTGAAATCGATCAGCGCTGGCTGATCGAACTCGCGGCCGATCGCACCCCTTACATTGATCAGGCGCAGTCGCTGAACCTGTTCATCCCTGCGGACGTGGAAAAATGGGATCTCCTCATGCTCCATTTCCGCGCATGGGAATTGGGCGTGAAATCACTCTATTATCTGCGGTCTAAATCAATCCAGCGCGCAGGCTTCGCTGGCGGCGTCGAGGCGGACAACACCATCGACCTCAAACAAATTGAGGTTGAGGTGAAGGATTATGACGAGTGTCTGGCCTGCCAGTAATGGCTAGCGCGCAAAAATGAACATCGACGGCAACCGATTCCGCCAAGCGCGATTTGCGAGTTTTCTCGCGCTGGCTGACTGTATCCAGACGTCCGGCGCGCCGATCCGGATTCTTGATATCGGCGGCACGCAAAGCTATTGGGAAGGGCTGCGCCCGCTCTGGGCAAACCGCAATTTCGATATCACCATCGTTAATCTCGACACGCCCGCAAGTGATAACGGCGCGTATCATATCCGCACGGGCAATGCCTGCGCGATGCCCGAACATAGCGACAATAGCTTTGACATTGTTCATTCCAATTCAGTGATTGAGCATGTCGGGCAGTGGCCACAAATGGCCGCGATGGCGCGGGAAGTGCGCCGCCTTGCCCCGCATTATTATCTGCAAACGCCCAACCTGTGGTTCCCGGTTGAGCCGCATTACCGTAGCCTGTTTTTCGCGCTTTGGCCCGAAGCCGTCCGCGCGCGCAAGCTGATGAAGCGCCGCCACGGCTTTCGCGGGCCGCACCCCGATTTCGCCACCGCCATTGCTGACGTCCAGAGCGTCAACTTGCTTGATGCGCGCGGGCTTACAGCGCTTTTCCCCGATGGAAAATTGATCCGCGAACGTTTTATAGGTCTTACAAAATCGCTAACGGTGGTAAGATGAAATCTTGCCGCCAACGCGCTCACCCTGCTGTAAAGGAGTAGCTCATGTCACTTACCGTCGCCCGCAACCAGTATAAGCCCTTTGAATATCCCTGGGCCTATGACTTCTGGAAACGCCAGCAGCAGATCCATTGGATGCCCGAGGAAGTGCCTTTGGGTGAGGATTGCCGTGACTGGGCGCAAAAGCTCACCGATCATGAGCGCAACCTGCTCACGCAAATCTTCCGCTTCTTCACCCAAGCCGATGTCGAGGTGCAGAATTGCTACCACGAACATTATGGCCGCGTGTTTAAGCCAACCGAAGTCAAGATGATGCTCGCCGCGTTCAGCAATATGGAAACCGTCCATATCGCCGCGTACAGCCATTTGCTTGACACCATCGGGATGCCCGAAAGCGAGTATGGCATGTTCCTCCAATATGAGGAGATGAAGGCCAAGCATGATTATCTGAACACATTCGGCGTTGAAACCGATGAAGACATCGCGCGCACGCTCGCGATGTTCGGCGGCTTCACCGAAGGGCTGCAACTCTTCGCGAGCTTTGCGATGCTGATGAACTTCCCGCGCTTCAACAAGATGAAGGGGATGGGGCAAATCGTCAGCTGGAGCGTGCGCGACGAGAGCCTGCATTGCGAAGGCATCATCAAATTGTTCCACGCCTTCACCAAGGAACGCGACTGCCTCACCCGCAACGTCCGCGACGAAATCACCGACATGTGCTTCAAGACCGTGCGGCTCGAGGATGCGTTCATCGACCTCGCGTTCGAGGCCGGCCCGGTCGAGGGCATGAACGCCGACGATATCAAGCTCTACGTCCGCTACATCGCCGACTGGCGTCTGGGCCAATTGCACCTGCCGCCGATCTACAAGGTCAAGGAGCACCCCCTCCCCTGGCTCGCCCCCCTCCTCAACGGAGTCGAGCACGCCAACTTCTTCGAGCAGCGCTCGACCGAATATTCCAAGGCGGCGACAAGAGGGAATTGGAGCGAGGTGTGGGACAGCTTCGACCGGCGGCAGAAGGCGAAGGTCAGCAACGACGTCGAGGCGGAGGAAGAGAGCGGCGAGGATATGTTCGCGCGGGCTGGGGTAGCAGCGGAGTGACTGAAGACACAGAAACTCCCGGAGACTTCGTTGCCAAGGAAAAGGACCGTGTACAGAACCTCGCGTTCAAAATCTTTGCAGTGGTCGGATTTCTTAGTTCTATCGTCACTATATTTGGATGGTTCAACTCGTCTTCGGCTTCGTTAACCACATCGATTACTGAAAAATCTATTGAACTCCCAAAGAGCTTAG
>JANMPK010000217.1:0-1534 GCA_031369825.1 Sphingomonadales bacterium | reverse complement strand
CGGACGCGCTGTGATTGCTCGCGGTCGAAATTGACCAGGCGCTGGTCGATGCTGATCAACCGACCGTTCGCATCACGAACGACACGGCCCGGAAACGCAGCCTCGATCTCGGGTGTCAGCAGTGGGAATGATGCGGTTGTATTGCGGCTATCGTTGCGGAAATATTCGGCCTGTAGCCCGAGGCCTTCGATCTTCGACGGCGACCAGTTGATGCCCAGTTTCAAGTCGCGCCGTTTTTCGCCAACCAGCGACGGGTTGCCGCCAGTGGTAATATTTACAAACAAGCTTTCGCCGCGTGTGAAGTCATAAACCGCAACATTTGGGGTCACGAGCAAAGGGTTGCCAAGCTGGCTAATCCCCGGCGCATTTTCGTCACCGATGATTGATGCCTGAAAGCTCACGTCTTTATGGGGTGCCCAGCGCAGACCAACGCCATATTCCATCAGCGAGCCAAAATCCGATAAATCACTATAACCGATATTGCCATTGATGGCGAATTCACCAATGCTGCTGCCAAGACCGGATTCCCGCTCGGTCAGGGGTATGTCGACATTGACCGCATGATTGATGGCATTGCGTCTTAGTTTAGCGCTTGTGATGATACCCGAGCGCGCTGTTTCACTATCAAGCATCTGACGCGTAAAGCCTGAGGAGAAGGTCATTTGAAGCTCGCCCACAGGCAACTGCAACGGCGATCCGGACAGCGTGCTGCGAAGATTTGTCGTCTGTGACAGGCTGTCGGATAAGTCCGGGGCTAAGAATACCAGGTCACTGTCAAAACTGTCAGCAAAGGGGTTTGCGGTGCCGTCCAGTACAGACGAGCGTAAGGCGGCGAAGTCGACGTTGCGGGTCGACGTCGTTTCGCTGTCTATCCGGGCATAATCGCCGGTAACGGACCAACGCCAGCCGCCCAGCGCAGTGTTATACGATCCACCAAATTGTGCAGTATGGACTTCGCTTTCACGCTCCAGTGCGCGCGGGGTGTCGAAATAGCGGCTAAGGGTCACGTCCTGGCTGAACGGCGAAAACGGGCTGGTTTCAGGCAAGACAAAGCTCGCACCGGCCAACCCCAAAAGCCCGGTGCTGCCTTCTAACTGATAATTGGCGTTCAGCGATAAGCTACTCTGCGGTGCGAGCGACTTGCTCCATGTGGTGTTGATCTCAAACCGGTCGCTGCCGGGAATAAGCGAACGATATTGACCGATATCGCCGCTGTTCAATATACCGGCATTGGGCACAAACTGGCCGAGTGTCGGGTTGCTGCCCGACGGGATTCCGGCCTGAGTCACAACGCTGCCAGCAAGTGCGCTAAGTGCAGGGTCGATTTCGCCGCCCTGGCCCAATCCGGTTACATTACCGTTCAAAGCCAGCACTGATCCGCTGCTGCTGATGATATCTCGCTCGTCCTCGGTCAGCCGCGTTGCGGTTTCATATTCGATGTCGATGTTAAGCCGGGTGCTGCTGCCGATCCGGGTCAGCGTCGTTTCAAACTCTTTGGTGCTTTGCCCGCCTTCTTGCAGAGCGCTATATTCTA
>JANMPK010000211.1:0-5644 GCA_031369825.1 Sphingomonadales bacterium | reverse complement strand
GTGCGGCTATATAATGAAGTCGGTGGCAAATCGGTCGAGCGGGCGGCCAAGGACTTAGGCATCTCAAGCCCCCTGACACTCGACCCCAGTTTGGCACTCGGCAGCTCAGGTGTAAGCCTGATCGACCTGACCGCTGCTTATGCGGGCGTTGCCGCCAATAGCTGGCCGGTCGAACCACGCGCATTCAAAGGAGAGGAGCAAGGCTGGATCGAATGGCTGTTCTCCGGCGAACGCAGCTTTGATGGCCGGACCCATAAGATGCTGCTCGAATTATTGGCCGGAGTGGTGAAAGATGGCACCGGCAAAGCCGCCCAACTTGCGATTCCGACATATGGAAAAACCGGCACCAGCCAGGACAACCGCGATGCGTTGTTTATCGGCTTTGCCGGTGATCTTGTCGTGGGTGTCTGGATTGGCAATGATGACAACACGCCGTTGCGGGGGGTAAATGGCGGTGGTCTTCCTGCACGCATCTGGCGTGATTTCATGGCGCAAGCGGTGAAGGGTGCGGCACCAAGAGCACCTATCCGTAAAACACTGCCCAAGCCAGACCCCGAAGGCCCGGTCGAACCACTCGACCTGCCCGAATTACCCGATATGCCAATTAACATCGGCGACACTAACGTCCGTATCGACGAAAATAAGGGCGTGACTGTCACCACCGATGTCGGCGGTGTGCCCTTGGACGTCACGCTGGGACGCGACGGCATTGCTGTTAAACCCGGCAACCGCGAAAACCGGCGTTGATTGGCAGCTGATTTTGTGGTCGAACGCTGCATGCGATATTTATTAGCATTGCTTCTCGTCATACTTCCCGTCAATCTTGCACCTGCATTGGGTGAAGCCGGTGATATCGGTGCTGCCACCCGCAGCGTTGTCCGCGTCGCTGTGTTCAGTTCGAGCGAGGGACAACGGACATTCATCGGTCACGGCTCGGGTGTCGTCGTTGCTCCCGACAAGATCGTGACCAATGCACATGTCATATCGGACGCGCAATTTGATGAGAGCGCCACTTTTGTCGTCATTCCTTCTGAAGGTTCAAAAAGCTATGAGGCAACAGTCATTGCTTCGTCTCCTGACAAAGACCTGGCACTGCTCCAACTCAGTGGCGGTGCGCGTCTGACGCCTGCGAGTATTTACACCGGCGTTGTTGGTGACGGCACCGATGTGTTTGCCATCGGCTACCCCGCCAATGTCGATATTGCGCTTGAGCAAAGCGAGGATGACACATTGCGTCCGCAAATGCCGGTCAAAACTCGTGGTAGCATCTCGTCAGGACGGTCATCAAAGCGTGTTGATTCGTTGCTGCACACTGCCCCGATTGCGCCGGGCAACAGCGGCGGTCCCCTGGTTGACGCGTGCGGCCGTGTGGTCGGCATCAACAGCTTTGGCAGCATCGCCGATGGCGGCGGTGCGGAGTTTTATTTTGCGGTCTCAATCCCTGAACTAACTGCCTTTCTCGGCAAACAAAATATAAGCTTCAGTGCGGCAAACAGCGAATGCCGCTCGGTCGCCGAAATGACCCGTGCCGAGGCTGAACGCGAAGCTGATGCACGCGCCAAGATCGAGGCTGAAAACCGCATCGCCGCAGAATTGCGCACCGGTAAAGAGGGCAAGTTTCGCCAGGATGCAGAACATGAAATCATCGGTGAACGCGAAAACCATCTTGCGTTTGCTGGACTGTTATTGGTGCTGAGCGCGGTCGCGGGTGGCTCAGCGTGGCAACTGTCCGAACGCGGGCGGCGCGAGCATATGAAAATTGCGGCGAGCATGAGCGGGGTATTATTGCTGTCCGCTATCATCATCTTCGCAGTACGCCCGTCGTTTGACGAGGTCGAAGAGCGCGTCAGGGCGGCGATGACGCCGGATACAGAAAAAGCGAAGGATGCCCCTGCTGTTGCAGTTCGCGGTGCAGGCAAAAAACGCTGCGTCATACAACCTGATCGCAGCAGGGTTACCGTATCCGACACCGCTGACGTTTTGTTCAGTTGGGCCGACAATGGCTGCATCAACGGTCGCACCCAATATATCGACACTACCGGAACATGGTCGCGTAGTTTCGTGCCGAATAGCGACGCGCAGGTCTCGCTGGTCAGCTTTGCACCCGATAGCAAAACCTACCGTATTGAACGCTATCTGCTCGGCATGGAGGCAATGGATAAGGCCCGCGAGGCACGGCAGCGCTATGATGTGAAGGCCTGTTCCGCTGATATTACCATCCGCGACAAGATCGACAATATGAACAAGGCGGTGCGTGAAGTTTTGCCTTCGACGCCCAATGAAGTTCTGACCTTTTCCTGCGAAGACGTGAAATAGGCGGCATGCGCAGATTGCCAACGTGCATCCCAGCCGCAGTTTGTTTAGGGTAGCGCTATGACATTCCGGCTTTGCCTAGCTTTAATCATTCCCTTGGGGCTTACAGCCTGTTCCGAAGGCGTCGATAATGCCCGTGTGCGCATCGATGTCATCGAGGATCGTCCGCGCCCATTTGCTATTGGTGCGCTGCCGTTGCCTCCATCATCTGCATATTTGCGTAGCGCCACCGCGCAAGGGCTGGTGACCTTTGACACGAAGGGCCGGATCGTGCCGTCACTTGCCAACCGGTGGATCGTCACCGATGACGGGCTAAGCTATATCTTCCGCCTCAACAAAACTCGTTGGAACGACGGGCGCGAGGTAACGTCGGATGAGGTTGCGCAATTATTGGGTACCCGCATTCGTGAATTGCGCCAAGGTCGGTTTAATGCAGAACTGGCGGTAATCGACCGTGTGGTGCCGATGACCGGCAAAGTCGTCGAAATCCGTTTGAAGGCGCCGATGCCGTATCTACTGGAAATGATTGCGCAACCCGAGTTCGGGCTGGTGCGCAAGGGCTTTGGTTCCGGGCCGATGCAGGCCAAGAAATTTGAACTGGCGATGCAGCTGCGAATGAAGGGTGTTGATGAAGAAGGCAACGCTGTTCTTGAAAACGAGACTGTTACGTTGCGCAGCAATGCAGCGTCGTTGGCGATTGCCCGATATGTTGCGGGCGAAACTGATCTGGTCGACGGCGGACGATTTGAGGATTTCCCTTTGCTTGAGGCCGCGAAAGTAGACAGCAGCGACATTCATTTCGATCCGGTCCCAGGGTTATTTGGCCTCTTGTTTGTCGAAGCCGGGCCATTTTTATCCGATCCGGCAAACCGGGAGGCTATCGCGATGGCCATTGACCGGCCAAAGCTGTTAACCTCATTCGATATTGTAGCATGGCAGGAAACCCTGACGTTGGTTCCCGAAAACCTCCCTAGCCGCAACCCGACACCGCGACCCGATTGGGCGTCGAAGCGCATTGAAGACCGCAAAATTACGGCACGGGCAACCATCACCCGTTGGACCAACAGCAGGGGTCCAGTCCGTACGCTCAAGGTCGCGTTACCGCGCGGCACCGGTGCCCGCATTTTCTTTGCGATGCTGAAAGCGGATATGGCTGCTATCGGGCTTAGCGTTGAGCGCGTAACTCCTGATAAGCTACATGATTTACGTCTGATCGACCGTGTCGGTGACCAATCAAGCCCCACATGGTATCTCGACCAGATGTCTTGTACTGTCAGCCGGATATGCAGCAGCGATGCCGACCGGCTGGTGTCCGAAGCACGGATGGCGACAGATATTGCAACCCGCGCCCAGCTTTTAGCGCAGGCAGAGGCCGAGTTGCAGACTGTGCGCAACTTCATCCCCGTTGCCAACCCGCTGCGCTGGTCAGTCGCGCGTAACGGGCTTTTGGGTCATACGGCAAACGGCAGAGGGTGGCACCTGTTGCAATATCTGGGGCGCGATACGACATAAGACGCTTAGGAGTTTCACCAATGCCGATTTCGCAGGACCAGTTTGACAAGATTGCCAGGGATTTGCCGGGAATGGGCCGCGATCCGCAATCGGTGCGGCAACGTGTTGAGGCGTTAGAGCTGTTGCTCGAACGATCTTTCCATATTTCCGGCACCAAAATCCCTTTCGGTTTGGACAGCGTCATCGGTTTGGTTCCGGTGCTGGGCGATATTGTGACCGCTGCAATGGGTGCCTATATGGTCTGGGAAGCGCGCAATCTTGGTATGTCGAAATGGCATCTGATCCGCATGGCGGGCAATGTCGGCATCGACACAGCCTTGGGTGCGGTGCCTTTGGTCGGCGATGCCTTTGATCTTGTCTTCCGTTCGAACAGCAAGAATTTGCGGATCATCAAGAAACATCTCGACAAGCATCATCCCGGCACAAGGGTGATCGACATCTAGCGACCGCGCCAAATCTTAATCTCCGCCTTGTCGGGCGCGCCTTGGACAAAGGCAGGGCAGCGGCGCGGTTTCAGGTCTTTGCCAAGGCAGATGCGCACTTCTTGCAACCAGCCACGGTCATTGGTTTTCACGCGCACGGCATTGGCAGGCAGGCCTGCATTATTCTCTGCGAAAACTTCGGCCAATCCCTTTGCGTTAAGCGGTTGGCGCGATAGCCGGTCCATGTCGGGAAATTCGATGGCTCCGAACAGCAACTTGGCCGCGCCGAAATAGGTTTCTGGCTTTTTCGCCATACAGGTGCCGTGCTTTGCCCATTCGTGCTGAAGCAACTGCACCGACGGGGTCATGCAGATATTATCCGCCACGACTTTGCGGGGCAGCACACCGACGCTGCGGCAATATTGCGGATAGTTCGGGCCTTTGGCTTCGGGCCAAAGCCCGTACAGAACAAAGCCGAAATCGCCGATCTCGCCCGAACATTGATAGCGCATCGACGGGTCTTGTTCGCGGCCGCGACAATATTCACGACTCCAGCTGATCGCCAGAACATAGCCGTCCACCGGCGTGCGGCGCACCTGCCCTGGCTCGGGCAATTCGAGCGACGGACGCGGCAGGCTTTTGGGCGCGCGGCATTGCCATGCTTGGGCAGATACTGCCTGATGCGCCGATGACCCACCGAGCAAACCCATCAGTAAAAGGATGCTAAACCTGCGCAAAATCGAGTCCGATATCGGCGGCAGGGGCACTTTGCGTCAAACGCCCGACCGAAATATAGGTCACCCCGGTTTCGGCCTTGGCGTGGATGGTTTCGAGCGTCACACCGCCCGATGCTTCGGTCGGCACACGGCCAGCGACCAAAGCCACCGCCTCGCGCAGTTCCGCCACATCCATATTATCGAGCAGCAAATGCGTAGCCCCTGCCACCAGCCCCGGCTCGATCTGGGATATGCGATCGACTTCAAGGATGATGCGTTCGACGCCCGCATCCTTTGCCCTCCGCACCGCCTCCACCACACCGCCCGCGACCGCAACATGATTGTCCTTGATCATCGCCGCGTCCCACAATCCCATACGGTGGTTGGTCGCTCCGCCCATCCGCGTGGCATATTTCTCCAGCACGCGCAGGCCTGGAATGGTCTTGCGCGTATCAAGCAAAATGCAACCGGTGCCTTCAATCGCACCCACATATTTGCGTGTCATCGTGGCGATGCCCGACAGATGCTGCACGGTGTTGAGCGCTGATCGCTCCCCTGTCAGCATCGCCCGCGCATTGCCGCGCAGGCGCATCAAGTCGGTTCCGGCGGGCACCGAAGCACCCTCCTCGATGAGCACCTCAATTTCCATATCGGGATCAAGATGGCGGAAGAACGCCACCG
>JANMPK010000194.1:0-1893 GCA_031369825.1 Sphingomonadales bacterium | reverse complement strand
CCAATTTTGAGATAGGCCAGCACAAGCAATCCTTTTTGGGCAAAAGCCCCGGCCAGCCGGGAAACCAAGTCACCCATTAGCGGGTCGGCGGTAAGCGCGGTTCCCGAACGCTGCTTCCAGCCGGAGCCTTCGATGGCCTCAAACCGCGCCAGTTGTTCAACGACGTCCCCGGGCTCCGGCCTTACAAATTCGGCCCGGACTTCGTTATGGTCCCGCATAGCCGCGCGCCATTTGCGCCGGATGGTTGACCGACGGCTGGTAGACATGGACGCTTCGAACGATTCAAAATCATTCTGTAGCCACACCGTCACGCTGGCATGGCGCGGTTTGCAATACACGGCTGCTTTCGTTCGCAGCGCAGACGAAAGCAGCGCCAGATCGGTTGCGTCGCACTCAAGCCGCCGGAACAGGATCGGTCGGCGCAATCCGGCGCACGCATGGGCCAGCACTTCGAGCCCTTCGGAGTCGCGAAAGAGCAGCCTGAATGGCTCACCAACAAACCCGTCGATCGGTATCAGCCGGGCAGGTGAATGCGATTTGTCGAGTATCAATGGTGCCGCCGCTGCCAAAAGATCATCATCCCAAACAAGCACGACTGAGAGTTCGAACAGATGTGGGCGCAAGGTGGCCAGCACAACAGAGTACCATATATGGCGTGCCAGCGGAGTTTCAGCATGCGCTGCAAGCGTATCCCAGTTATCAGCGAGTGTGTTGAAGCGCTGTACATCGCGCACAATCTCTACTGTTAGAGGCGCAGCGGTCATCCGGTTGCTATGGGCGCAATTTTGGGAAAATCTGGCCGAGCATGCGGATTTGTCTGGCGGGCGAGATCAAATGGCCGCAACGCCAGTGAAGCACCCGCCAGTATCGCAAAGCTTGCGCCCGGAACGGCTGAGGCCGAATTGACAGCTGCCGGAATCAGGCTGAGCAACGCAGCACTGCCCAGTGCACCGCCAAGGTTTTCCGCTGGTATCGCTGATATTGCCCAACTCGACCTTCGCCAAGGCTGGAATGTTACAATAAGGTACATCAGGAAGGAGACCATCCCGATGATGCCCATCGAACCCAGCATTGCAATGAAAATGCTCGACGAGCGGAAGCTTCCAGATCCGACGCCGAGACCGTAAGAAGTGAGGAACAGTTCCCATCCCTGCCGTGTCCAGTAAAGCCGTTGAAGGCCAGAATCGCTCGACGATTTCTCGATTGTCATACGTTTTAGGACATCGACAACCGATTCGACCAGTGCAGGGGAAGCCATGAATGCCAGCGCGGCAAGGAATACCAGCAATCCGATTGCAGCGAACGCTGCCTTCGCTTTGGCGAAATTTGCGGCACTCGGTAGTGCAATGGCTCGCAGGGCAAAGAACAAGCCGTAGATTACTAGGCCGAAATACGCGGTCGACGAGGTGCTGAAAAAGAGCACAGCCCCCATTACTAGGGTAGCAATGCCGGTCGCCCTGTTGCGGATCGAATGATACCACATCTCGGCATTTGTCACGAACAGGATAAACCCGAAGGCCGCATAGGCCGACGCTTCGGGAAATAAACCGCGGATACGCACAAACCCCCCGACTTCGTCATCGAATTGGACGTAAGCCGAGTTACGAAAAAGCTCAAACACAAGGTCGGCAGACGTCCCGCGCAATGCTATGCCTGCCACGCCAAATATCGAATGAGCCCAAGCTAATACCACTAAAGTAGTAACCAGTAAGGCTGCGGCATTCCTCCGGCGGCATGCTATCCAGACAGCAATTGCCGACAGCATGGCACCAAGCAGGTAAAAGGCAGCGGTAAAGTTCTGAGGAGTTGGTTCCAGCGGAACGGTTGCGAACAGGTCACCCGGTAAATCGTAGCGCATCGGATAGACGCTGACAGAGCCTGCAAAAATGCGCG
>JANMPK010000171.1:0-7140 GCA_031369825.1 Sphingomonadales bacterium | reverse complement strand
CCGCAGCCTTGAGCGTGACGTCTTTCCCTATATTGGAACGTATTCAATTGCCGATCTGAAACCGCCAAAGATACTCGAAGTGCTGCGCGCAATCGAAGACCGTCCAGCGCTCGAAACCGCCAAGCGAGTAAGGCAGCGTATATCGGCAGTGTTCGTGTTTGCGATCTCGTCTGGTCTTGCTGAAAACGATCCTGCCGCAATCGTGACCGGCGCGCTTAGGCCACCGCTACCCAAGCGGCGACAGCCAGCCATTATTGAACTTACCCCGTTGCAAGACATGATCTGCAAAGTGGAGCAGGACTATGCCCGGCCCATAACGCGCTTGGCGCTGCGGTTTCTCGCGCTGACCGCTGTGCGCCCGGGCGAGTTGCGCGGTGCACGTTGGTGGGAATTTGAATACTTGGATGGCGCTTACCCGCTTTGGCGTATTCCCGCCGCGCGCATGAAAGGCGACAAGAGCCGAAAGGCAGAGCTTGGTGGCGATCATCTCGTGCCGCTTGCCGGGCAGTCGGTCGAACTGCTGTTCTTGATCTATAACCTGTTCGGCGGAAACGAACTGGTGTTCCCAAGCACCCGGCATCCCCACCGACCTATGAGCGAGAATGCTATTGGCTATTTGCTCAATCGTGCAGGTTTCCACGGCCAGCATGTGCCGCATGGCTTCCGGTCAGCATTCTCGACGATCATGAACGAATGGGCCGACCGACACGGGAATGACAGCGACCGCAAGATTATCGACTTGATGCTGGCGCACGTTCCCAAGGATCAAACCGAAAGCGCGTATAACCGCGCGGCCTATATGCCGCGTTGTCGGGAGATTGCGATCCTGTGGGCGGATCAACTGTGCGCTAATTTGCCGCCCGCAGAGAATATAGTCACCAAGCCCTGCCGAATACAAAAGGCACCACTTTGGAGGCCAAACCTTGCTGCATAAATCAGCCGGTCGCTGCGCTCATTTTTATCTTGCCATATGGCATCATTTATGGCATATAATGCCATATTGAGGTAAGCGATATGACTGCACTACTCCGCGTTGATACCATAGCTCCAGCTTTTCGGCCTGAGCCGATTACCGACGCCGAGGCGGCGGCTATGTTTCGTGCGTCGGTCAATATGTTTGCCAAGTGGGACATCACCGACGAACAGGCAGCAACGCTGCTGGATTTGCCTATTCGCTCATATCGCCGCTGGAAAGCGGGCGAGCAGGGCCGGATTGATCGCGACGGCAAGGCGCGGCTGTCCAACCTAATGGGCATCCACAAAGCGCTACGTTATTTCTTTCGTGAGGCCGGGCGTTCCTATGACTGGATCAATGCTCCTAATGCTGCCTTTCAGGGGAGTTCAGCGCTGGACATCATGTTGGGCGGTGAACTGACCGACCTGATGCGTGTGAGGCGCTATCTGGACGCTGAGCGTGGTAGCTGGTGATCGACATTGCGACGATTCCGCTATCGGACATAAAGTGGGAACGCGCAGTGCGGATCATCCGCAGCATCTATCCGCCCATCGACCTGTTTGAAGACATTGCCGATCCGGCAGACTGGCCTTTGCTCATTTCCGCTGAACAAAAGACCAATCCGCGTATAATGGAAAACATCGGCAATCTCGACCTCGTGCCAGAAAACCGGCGCGTTGGCGGTAATGGCGCCACATATCTGATGGCACCGTTTACCCATGTCAGCGCAGACCGGAAAAGCCGGTTCAGCAATGGCACATATGGCGTTCTCTATGCCGGAAATATGTTCGAAGTCGCGTTGCTCGAAACAGTGCATCATCACGCAAACTTCATGGCCCGGACCAACGAAGCACCGGGTTGGACATCGCAGTTCCGGGAGATTGTCCTGACCGTTGATGCGAGGCTGCATGATCTGCGCGGGAGCAATCCTGATCACTCCGACGCTCTCGATCCGGATGATTACGCACCGAGCCTAGCCCTAGCGATACATTTGCGCGGCGGTGGATCGAACGGCATCGTGTATCCAAGCATCCGCCGAGCAGGCGGTGAATGCGCCGGGCTGTTCTATCCCGACCTAGCTAGCAATGCTATTCAAGGTCGCCACCTCGACTATCATTGGGATGGCGCGCGTGTCGATCTCTACCGCAATCCTGGCAACGGCGAGGTTTTTAGGATCGTGCGGGACCACAAGAATTAAGGGATTAAATGCCGGTATGATTGCTTCCGCCAACACTTTGAGTCCTCTTCCTTCAATTGTCATTTTTTACACGCTGCTGTTCGTTCAGGTGCTCAAACAAAAAATAATTGAGTTATGTCTGACGGTCAGCCGATAGGTAGTCCGCAAAGTGTCACTCAAGCTCAGGAACAGGATTGGCTCGATTGGGACCCCGAATCGTTCTGATGGCGGTATATCACCCGACATTTTTTGAGAGAAAATCTCGGATTGCGTTATTCGCCACTTCGGGCTTCTCCATCGAGGTCCAGTGGTTGACGCCCGGCAAGCGCACGATTTCTGCCTTTGGTGCATAATGCGGAAAACTGTCGATGAACCCGGACACAAAAGTCCCGTCGCTTTCGCCCCATATCAGCAGCGTTGGCACTTGAATCGGCGCGTTGTCGGCTGGCCAATATGTGCCCGGACCGATCTCGCCGACGGGCGGCATATTGGCGCGGTACCAGTTCATGCTGCCGTTGATTGCGAGCGGATCGGATAGTGCAGCGCGGAACAGCTGGCCTTCTTCGGCGCTAATGTCGCCGCGCGCGATAAGGCTGCCATAGGATTGCTGCCAGATTTGCTCCGTGAGCTTGCGTTCGCGTATGGCTTCCAATGTCACCGACCGGAACAACTGCATATATTGCGAGCGCTTCTGCTGTTTGGCGCTGGTGCGGACAAGGGCGAGAAACTGGTTATAGGGCGGCGCACTCATACCGATGACGGCCCGCAGGCGCTTGGGATAGCCCTGCGCATAAGCAAAGGCAAGTGCCGCGCCCCAGTCGTGACCGACAAGGACGAAGCGCCTTCGCCCGTTCAGATGCCGCGCTAGCGCATCTATTTGTGCGGCGAGTTTTGCAACGCGATAAGGTTCGAGGTTTTCTGGTTTCGCCGAGAGCCCTGCCCCCAGGCCATCCACGGCGACCAAGCGATATTGGCCTTTCAGCGCCTCCATCTGGTCGAACCAGCTATACCAGAATGACGGAAAGCCGTGATAAAGGATGATCAGCGGTCCCTTGCCCGCTTCGACATAATGCAGCCGGTTGTCGCCCTTGCCGAAATAGCCTTCTTTATAGGCGATATCGCCTTTGCGGATCGCGTTGGCGTGGAGGACGGCGGGGTCGATTTGGTCAGCATTCGTAACCGACGCAACAGCCGGTTGCGGAAGCAACAGGCATAATGCCAAAAAGAGAGATTGCCTGATCATATATGGATGTTATACATTATTGTAATAATCGTCAATAAAAGCTATTGCTACAATCAGGATGGAGAGGTTTGACTGGATGAGCAACTGCGCACGCGTTTTTTCTTCGCTGTTGGCAATTGCGCTGCTGGCCGGATGTTCGGCAGGCGACAAAGGCCTGTCAGCTGCGGACAAGGCGAAAGCTGAGGCTCTGTATCAGACCAATTGCGCGGCCTGCCATGAAGCAGGCGAGGGCGGCGCGCCGACACGTGCAGCACTCGAAACGCGAACACCGACTGCTATCCTCGCCGCACTTGAAACCGGATTGATGCGCGAGCAGGGCAAGGCGATTTCGCCTGAGGAACGCAAGCTTGTCTCCGAATATCTCGGGGCGAAAACCGGCAAGGTCGCGGGGCGAATGTGCAAGGGCGACTTGGAACTTGCTGGCAAGCCGCTTTGGAACCGCTGGGGCAATGGTACCGACAACCGCCGTTACCAGCCTGCTTCGGTGGGCGGACTGACGCCCGAGAACGTCCCTGAACTCGAACTCAAATGGGCGTTCGCTTTCGCCAATGCCGCCCGCGCACGGTCACAACCTGCGGTTACCGGAGAGGCCATCTTCACCGGTAGCCAAGATGGCCGGGTCTATGCGCTCGACACACAAAGCGGCTGTGTCTGGTGGACGTTCGATGCCGATAGTGAGGTGCGCAGCGCGCCGACTTTGGGCGAAGATGGCAATCTGTATTTCGGCGATTTCAATGCCAATATGTATTCGGTCGAAGCAAAAACTGGCAAACTCGTCTGGAAGAAATCGGTCAAGGATCATCCGGCAGGTACAATCACCGGTTCGCCGACACTTCACGATGGTCGCCTCTATGTGCCGATGTCGTCGACCGAAGTCATCAGCGCAATGAATGGGGATTATGGCTGCTGCACCTTCCGCGGAGGCGTGACCGCGCTCAATGCAAAGGATGGCAAGTCGCTATGGCGGATGCACACCACTGACAAACCCGAAGAGACGGGCAAAAACAAAAATGGTTTGGCCAATTTCGGTCCTTCGGGCGCACCGGTGTGGTCGTCGCCAACCGTCGATGCCAAACGCGGATTGCTCTATATCGGCACCGGCGAGAATTATTCCTCGCCCGCCAACGACAAGAGCGACTCGATCATCGCGCTTGATCTTGCCACCGGCAAAATCCGTTGGGTACAGCAAATGATAACGGGTGATGCGTGGAATGCGTCGTGCGGGCGGCAGGCGCATAACAACAATATCAACTGCCCCAAGGAAGACGGTCCCGACCTCGATTTTGGCGCGCCGCCGATATTATTGAAGGCAGCGGGTGGCCGCGACATCATCCTGGCCGGGCAGAAATCGGGCATGATCTATGCGCTCGATCCCGAAAATGGCGGTCGGGTGCTGTGGCAGCAACGCGCCGGGATGGGCGGCTTTAATGGCGGCGTTCATTGGGGGATGGCGAGCGATGGGCGCGTACTGTTCGCAGGGATTGCCGACACGCCCGGCAACAAGGGTGCAGTCGGTCCGCCGCGTCAGGGCATGCACGCCTTTGATGTTGCGACAGGCAAACAGCTGTGGAGCAAGATCGAGCCTTATGTCTGCAAAGAGCCAAAGCATGAGTGCCGCACTGCGCTGTCGGCGGGCGTGACGCTGACCGACGGGGTGATTTTTTCAGGCGCACTGAACGGCATATTGCGTGCCTATTCGACCAAAGACGGCAGCATATTGTGGACCACCGACACGCGCCGCAACTGGCCGACGGTCAATGGCGTCAAGGGCTATGGCGGCGCGATCGACTCCTCCGGACCCGTGGTTGCGGGCGGGTATCTGATCGTCAATTCCGGTTATGACAAATTCGGGCAGATCCCCGGCAACGTGTTGCTGGTTTTCGGGCCCAAAAAAGATGGAGCGCGCAAATGAAGCGGTTGATGATTGCGGCGGTGTTGGCGATGATATCTGCACCGCTTGCTGCGCAAGGCACCGGGGTGGCAGGGCCGATGGAAGGCCGCCCGCATTTGGGTCTGCATCATGCCGCGATCACTGTATCCGACATCGACGCGACGGTTGCTTTCTATGCGAAGGCTGTGCCTTACAAGGTGGTAAAGCGATACCGCGTCAAAGGCTCGGCATTTCCCAAAGCTTTGCTGTCGGCGAAACACAAAAGCGTCGATATCGCGCTGGTTCAAATGCCCACCGGCTTCATTCAGCTGATGGATTTTGAGCCCGGCAAGGCTGCTGAGCCTTATGCTCACCCGATCCATCACGCAGGCTACTCGCATATCTGCTTCCAGGCTTCGTCCAAAGACCCGGCGATAAAGCGCTTCATGGCGGCGGGGCTCGACATTATTTCCCGGTTCGGCAAGCCTGACGGGGTGGATATCGGCGGCTATGGCGTGCGCTATGCCTATGGCCGCGACCCCGACGGCATCATGATAGAGAATGAATCGCTCGATGCGCCGAAACGGGCCGAGGCGGCATGGATCACGCATATCGCCAATGTCGTGCATGACCGCGATGCTATGCTCAGCTTTTATGAAAAGCTGCTCGACCACAGGGCGCACAGGACGATCGAGCAGGAAAACCGGCCCCGGCTTGATGATGTTGCCAATATCGACAATCTCTCGATCAAGGGCGGCTGGTTAAATGTCGGCAATATGGATATCGAAATATGGCAGTATGTCCGGCCGAAAACGCCTGCGCCCACGGCTAAGCACATGCTTGACGAGATCGGCTATAACAGTTTTGCGCTTGAAGTGACGGACCTGCGGGCCGAGCAGGCGCGGCTCAAAAAGCTGGGTATCGAATTCGCCGGACCTGCGCTGAAAATCGGCGGCTGGAAGGTGCAATATGCCTACGATCCCGAAGGGAATCTGTTTGCGGTCCAGCAGAATGTAAGCGCAGGGAAGGGCATGTCAGTCCGCCACCTCTCCGCTATGGGTTGATCGGATAGCTTAACGCCTGTATCCAAACAGCTAAAATATGCTACTGCCCGATCTATGGCCAGTACAATATCCGAACCGACACAGATGAAAGCGAGACGACGCTACAGCCCCGAAATGCGCCGGGCGTTGATACTCGACCAGACGGCCGAGATTGTGGCACGTGATGGCGTGGCCAATCTCAGCATCGAACAAATCGGGCGCGAGGCGGGGATCAGCAAATCACTGGTCTATGCCTATTTCCCCAATCTGACCGAACTGCTGCGTGAATTATACCAGCGCGAGATGCGGCAGTTACGCAAACGTCAGTCCGCTGCGGCTGAAAATGTCGATTCAGTTGAGCAGCTCGTCCGGTCCATCACCCATGCTTATTTAGGGTATATCGACGAACGTGGCTTGATTATCGAGCGGCTGCAAGGCGAACCCAGCGTGTCCGAAAATCACGACCCGACTGATTTCGACCGCGATGTGGCCGTCGATTATTTGACCGATATCATCTTGCGTTTTTACAAACTACCAAGGCCAATAGCGCGTGCCGCTACGGATATCTCTTTCGGTTTACCCGCATCAGCAGGCTCTTATCTCCACCGCCATGATCTCGATCTGAAAACGCTTGAAAACCTCACGGTAGCAATGATCATTGGCACCTTCAGTGATCTTGAAAATCGTTTCGGTGGTGCTGTTGAAAGCTGAGGTTCGGCAGCAGTATCAAAGCGGAAAGATAGTATGCCCGCCATCGAGAATAACACATTGGCCGGTAAAGAACCGGCTTTCCCTTGAGGCAAGGTAGACCGCGATGCCTTCTATATCCTCCAGCCGTCCGATTTCGCCCGA
>JANMPK010000163.1:0-3286 GCA_031369825.1 Sphingomonadales bacterium | reverse complement strand
AAAGCGCAGGCCGACGGGCGGCGCATGGGTATCAACATAAGCGATGCAGAGGTGATCCGCTGGCTGACCCATAATCCGGCAAAGGCGCTTGGCATAAGTGACAAAACTGGAAGCCTGAAACCCGGCAAGATGGCCGATGTTGTGCTGTGGAACGGCAATCCCCTGAGTGTATACTCGCGGCCTGAAAAGGTCTGGATTGATGGTGCTTTGTTGTTCGATTCAGCCAACCCCAAACTGCGGCCCGTTAGCGATTTTGAACTGGGCCAGCCAGGTGAAGGAGATGTGAAATGAATACATCTTCCAATAGAACGCGGTTCGCCCTGAGCCTGTCGAAGGGCAGTTTGCACAAATGGGCTTCGACAAGCTCAGCCCGAACGCTATTGGGGGCGGCTTTGGTTTTGGCGGCACCCCCGGCTTTTGCCGAAACCATCGCGATTACCGGCGGCAAAGTCGTTATCGGTGATGGCTCTGCGCCGATTGACGGAGGCACCGTTGTTATCCGTGACGGCAATGTGGTCGCGGCAGGCAGCGTCGTGGCCATTCCTTCGGGTGCTCGACAAATCGACGCCAGCGGCAAATGGGTAACCCCCGGAGTGTTTGCCGGTTTTAGCCGATTGGGCTTGTCAGAAGTCGACGCGGTCAATGGCACCAACGATAAAAGCGGCGGGAAAAGCGGGTTTTCGGCAGGCATCGATATTGCGCCAGCGATTGATCCGTATCGCACGCCATTTGCGGTCAACCGCGCAGCGGGTGTCACACGTGCGGTGGTCGCGCCGGATGCAGGCGACAATATGTTTGCAGGCCAAGGGGCGATTGCCGATCTTGGCGCTGACGCGTCGCCGCTGACCAAAGCGCGCGCGTTCCAGTTTGCCGAATTCGGCGAAGCGGGGGCTGGGCTGACCGGTGGCAGCCGAGCAGGAACATTTGCGACATTTCGCGCAATGCTGCGTGAGGCTCAGGAATATGCCAGCGGACGCAACACCTTCGATGACGAGCTTTTGCGCGCCGAAGATGCAAAGGCATTGCTACCTGTCCTGCGCGGCGAAACGCGGCTGCTTATCCATGTCGAGGGTGCGAACGACATCAATAATCTGATTGTGCTTGGCAAAGAGTTTCCCGCGATCAAGATGGTGTTTGTCGGTGCCAGCGAAGGCTGGCGCGTGGCTGGCAGCATTGCGGCGGCGGGGATTCCGGTTATTGCTTCCGCGCTGAATGATCTGCCAGCGAGTTTCGAAATGGTGGGTGCGACGCAGTCTAACATTGGCCGGATGAAGGATGCAGGGGTTAAGGTCGCTATCGGCATGATAAACGACCGTGATTCCCATCAACTGCGTTATTCGACGCAATATGCGGGCAATCTTGTGAGCCTACAACGCGTGCCGGGTGCCACCGGTCTGGATTGGAATGAGGCGTTTGCCGCGATAAGCTCTGTTCCAGCTGAGATCATGGGTGTTGGGGACCGGCTTGGTAGCCTAAAAGCAGGTCGCGCCGCCGATGTTGTGATCTGGGACGGCGATCCGTTAGAGCTTTCCAGCGCGGCGGTGACGGTCATCATCGACGGCGTAGAACAACCGCTTGCCAACCGGCAGCAGCGCTTGCGCGACCGATATGCACGACCGACCGAGGGTGATTTACCAAAGGCTTATGACAGGTAGATAAATTCTGCTACTGAAGTAGAAATTACGGGGGCCGGAGACTTGTTTATGAGCGAATATCTGATGCTCATTCTCGCATCTATTGCTTTTGTCGGCAGCCATTTTTTGATGTCGCATCCCATTCGTGTAGCAATGATCCGCACGTTGAAACCTGGCGGTTTTGCATTGACCTATTCAGCTATATCGCTCGTGCTGTTTTACTGGATGGTCGTTGAATTCAACGCAGCACCGAAGGGTATGGCATTCTGGCCGGTAGAGGATGCACTTTGGGGCATCGCCAGCCTGCTGACATTGATCGCCGCGATACTGTTTGTTGGCTCGTTGGTTCGCAACCCGTCTTTTCCGGGTGCGAGCGAAAAGATAGCAGCGCAGGAACTGTTTGGTGTTTTCAAGGTAACGCGGCATCCGATGATGTGGTCCTTCGCGCTTTGGGGCATCGCGCATATATTGGTTGCCCCGCGCGTCGACAATTTCATCTTTGCAGGCAGTATAATCTTCTTGGCGCTTGTCGGTGCGAAGGCACAGGAGTTGAAGAAGGCCAAGCTGGCCGGTGTCGAATGGGATGCCTGGCTTCGTAAGACGAGTTACGGCCTGCAACTGCCGATGCTTTTACGGGCTGGCGCGCTACCGTGGATAGCGGGCATTATATTATGGGCTGCGGCGACATGGGGTCACCAATATCTTGGCGTATATGGCGCAGGTATTTTCCGCTGGATTAACGGCTAAAGCCTGACCATTTTCATTCCCGCCTCGCCGTAGCGCGGGCCAGCAGTGCCGCCGCGCGGAGCCGCGGTATCGAGCACAGCCAAATCCTCGCTATCAAGTGTAATATCGACGGATTTGGCGCTGTCCTCCATCGTGAAGCGACGTTTGAAGCCGGGGATGGGGACGATATCGTCACCCTGCGCCATCAACCAGGCCAGCGCTATCTGTGCATTGGACGCGTGATGCTTGATAGCAACAGCGGCAATCGCATCCACAACTTTCAGGTTGGCGGTGAAATTCTCACCTTGGTAACGCGGGTCATTCCTCCGCCAGTCATTAGCAGGCAGATCGTCAAGGCTGCGTATGGTTCCAGCTAGAAAGCCTCTACCGAGTGGCGAATACGGCACAAAGCCAATGCCAAGTTGGCGGCAGGTCGGCAGGATTTCGTCTTCAATATCGCGTTCCCACAATGAATACTCGCTCTGCAACGCTGATATTGGTGCAACTGCTGCGGCACGGCGTAATGTTTCCGGACCAGCTTCGGAAAGCCCGATATGCTTTATTTTTCCCTCCTTAACGAGGTCGGCTAGGCCACCGACAGTATCTTCAATCGGTGTATTAGGATCGACGCGGTGCTGGTAAAATAAATCAATACAATCAATTCCAAGTCGCTTCAGCGATCCTTCGACTGATACGCGCGCATTGGCGGCGGTTCCATCGACACCGGTTATTTTGTTGTCGTCAAAGCGGAAGCCGAACTTGGTGGCAATGACTAACCCCTCGCGCTTGCCCTTTATCGCTTCGCCAACCAGTTCCTCATTTTGGAATGGGCCATAGATTTGCGCGGTATCGAAAAAGGTTATGCCAAGATCAATCGCCCGGTGGATCGTCTTGATTGCCTCATCCGGATCGGCATCCTCGCCATA
>JANMPK010000466.1:0-2154 GCA_031369825.1 Sphingomonadales bacterium | reverse complement strand
CCGCGTCCAACGCCTTGGCTCTATGATGACAAGCTGCGCCTTGGCGGGGTGAAGCTATATCTCGATGGCGCCTTGGGCAGCCGTGGGGCGTGGCTGAAAAAGCCATACACCGATGCACCCGGTCAGACGGGGCTGCAATTTCTGGCGAGCGCTGAAATTCGCAACCTGATGGTCCGCGCGTCGATGGACGGGTTTCAAACGGCCGTCCACGCAATTGGCGACGCCGCCAATGCAGAGGTGATCGGCGCGATTGAGGAACTTGCCGAAACCTACCCCAAAGACCGGCGCTGGCGCATTGAGCACGTGCAGATTGTCGATCCGGCTGACCTGATGCGGCTGGGCAAAAACGATATCATATCTTCGATGCAGCCGGTGCATCAAACGTCAGATCGGATGATGGCCGAGGTGCGCCTAGGGCCAGATCGGTTGAAGGGCGCTTACGCGTGGCAGTCCATATTAAAGGCCGGTGGTAAATTGGCATTCGGTTCCGACGTGCCGGTTGAATCTGCTGATCCGTTCGCTGGCCTCGCCACCGCGATGACCCGCGAAGACGCCGCTGGTCAACCCTTTGGCGGCTGGCTTCCACAAGAACGCGTCACGCGCGAACAGGCGCTGGCAGGTTTTACCATAGGTGCGGCTTATGCAGCCTTTGCCGAAGATAAAGTCGGCTCGCTCACCCCCGGCCACCGTGCAGACTTTATCCTGATTGACGTCGATCCCCTGCTTGCGTCACCCGCTGAACTGCGTAAGGCGATTGTCAAAGAAACATGGGTCGGCGGCAGGCCTGTCTA
Source organism: Sphingomonadales bacterium (assembly GCA_031369825.1). GTDB lineage: Bacteria > Pseudomonadota > Alphaproteobacteria > Sphingomonadales > Sphingomonadaceae > Sphingorhabdus_B. Next base: position 1,363 of record JANMPK010000466.1, on the reverse strand, counting down.
TAAAAACGGCGCAATTGCCGAACCCAATAGCAACGGAGAGACACGATAATGGCACGCGCATGGCATCTGGTAAACCGTCCAGTAGGACTTCCTGACGACAGCAATTTTTCCTTGGTCGATAGACCTGACGCGCCTTTGGCCGACGGTGAATATCGCGTCAAAAACAGCTGGTTGTCGGTCGACCCTTATATGCGCGGGCGGATGAATGATGCGAAAAGCTATTCCGACCCTTTTGCTTTGAACGAACCAATGACCGGCGGCGCGGTCGGCGATATCGTCGAGAGCCGCAATGCTGACTATCCGGTGGGCGCGAAAGTGCTGCATATGGCGGGTTGGCGGGAACATGCTGTGTTCGGCGGCGGTGCGACTCCGGCTGCCGGTATGCCGCCAGTCAAACTGCCTGACCTTGGCGTGCCTGACCAGCATTGGTTGAGCATATTGGGCATGCCAGGCGGCACTGCGTGGTTTGGCTTGCTAAAGGTCGCCGAAGCTAAAGCGGGTGAAGTTATATTCGTGTCCGCTGCCGCTGGTGCAGTCGGCTCGACTGTGACGCAAATCGCCAAGGCCAAGGGCATGAAAGTCATCGGTTCTGCAGGCGGCGCAGACAAATGCGCCTGGGTGAAAGAACTCGGTGCTGATGCGGTGATTGATTATAAAGCGGGGCCAGTGTTGCCACAACTGCTCGCCGCTCTCAAAAGCATGGGCGAAAGCGGCATCGACGTTTATTTCGACAATGTTGGCGGCGAGCATTTCGACGCGGCGCTTGCGACATCGAAAGAATGGTCGCGCTTTGCTGTGTGCGGCATGATCGACGTTTATAACGACTTCAAAGCGCAGCCGATGCAATATCTGCCGATGATTATCGGCAAGCGGATTACCATCAAAGGCTTCCTCTATCCCGATTTCTACAGCCAAGTCCCCGAGTTCAACGCAGATATGGCTGGGCTGATTACTTCAGGCGCCGTCAAAGGCCGCGAAACTGTGATGGAGGGCATTGAAACCACAACCGAAGCATTCCGTGGTCTATTCAGCGGTGCCAACACCGGAAAGATGCTCGTCAGGCTTTGAATGCAGCAACGCCGTCAATAATATCTGCGTAGGGCAAACACAAAACTGCATAGTCGATGCAATAATTCGGCATCGCCTATTACGCTATTGCATCAATTTGGCAGGGTGAAGTTCAGGAAACTGGGAACAGGGCCGTTCCATCCATCATCGCCGGGTTCGTCTTCCGACTTGGCTTTTGGTGCAGGTTTTGGAGCGGGCTTCTCGCGCGCTGGTTTCGGTTCGGCTTCGACCCGCTCGGCTTTAGGCTTTTCGGCGCGTGCTGGACGCCCGCGTTTCGCAGGCGGACGCCGCTCTT
>JANMPK010000128.1:0-7013 GCA_031369825.1 Sphingomonadales bacterium | reverse complement strand
ATCCGCGCTGGTAAAAGAAATCAGCATTCCGCATGAACAGTTCACGTTGAAAAACGGACTGCGCGTAATCGTCCACACTGATCGCAAGGCACCAGTGGTCGCGGTATCGATCTGGTACGATATCGGCTCCAAGCATGAGCCTAAGGGCAAATCCGGCTTTGCCCATTTGTTCGAGCATTTGATGTTCAATGGTTCGGAGAATTCGCCGGGTGATTTCTTTCAGCCGCTGCAAAATATGGGCGCGACCGATTATAACGGCACCACTTGGTTCGACCGGACCAACTATTTCCAAACCGTACCGACCAGCGCGCTTGACCGCATCCTTTATCTGGAAAGCGACCGGATGGGCTATTTGCTCGGCGCGGTGACGCAGGAGAATCTGACCAACCAGATCGGCGTTGTGCAGAATGAAAAACGGCAAGGCGATACGCAGCCTTACGGGCTTGTCGAATACGCGCAGATCAAGGGCATGGTCCCCGAAGACCATCCATATGGCCATTCCACCATCGGCTCGATGCCCGATCTGGAAGCGTCAACGATGGAAACCGTGCGTGACTGGTTCCGTCAGCATTATGGCCCCAATAATGCGGTGCTGGTGCTCGCTGGCGATGTCGATGTGCCGACCGCTAAGAAACTGGTCGAGAAAAATTTCGGCAGCATTAAGGCTGGCCCGAAGCAAAAAGCGTTGAAGATCGAAATCCCGACATTGCCCGCTGCCAAATCGGAGGTGATGAAGGACCGCGTTGCGACCACCCGCTTGTATCGCAACTGGGCGGTTCCGGGCATTGATGGTGCCGACGCTGTGCCGCTTGAGGTTGGTGCATCGGTGCTGGGCGGTCTGGCTAGCTCGCGGCTCGACAATATTCTGGTCCGCGAAGAGAAGCTCGCAGTGGCGGTTACCGCAGGCTATCAGGGCTTTGCACAAATGGGTGGGATTGAAGTGACCGCCGATGTGAAACCTGGCGTAGATCCTGATGTTGTCGCCAAACGGCTCGACGAAATCATTGCCGATTTCATCAAGAACGGCCCGACCGCCGATGAAGTCCAGCGCGTGCAGATGCGCAATATTTCTGGTCGTCTGGCGGGGTTGGAGCAGGTTGGTGGTTTTGGCGGCAAAGCGGTGGCCTTGGCTGAGGGTGCGCTGTACCGCAACGACAGCGACTACTACAAAAAATATCTTGAGACCCTGGCCAAAACGACACCTACGCAGGTGACTGCCGCTATGGGCCGCTGGCTAACGCGGCCGGCTTATTCGTTGAAAGTCATGCCCGGCGAACGCGATGCTTATGAAGAAGCCAAGGGGGTATCGGTACCCAAGACCGCGACGCCGATTGCAAAAGTAGCGCGCGCGGCTGCTCCCGAACTCGGCGCGATTTCTGATCTCGATTTCCCCAAGGTCGAGCGCACGAAGCTCTCGAACGGAGTGGAAATCGTATACGCACAGCGCAGTGCAGTGCCGATGACGCAAATCGCGCTGAGCTTCGATGCGGGTAACGCAGCCGACCCGCGCGACCGATTGGGCACACAGTCGCTGATGCTGGCACTGCTCGATGAAGGTGCGGCTGGCATGAATTCGACTCAGATTGCCGAGGCGCAAGAACGATTGGGCGCGAATATCAGCAGCAATGCGAGTATGGACCGGACCAATGTCGGTCTCGGTTCGCTTTCGGCCAATTTGACGCCTTCGTTGAAACTGTTTTCCGATATCGTTCTGAAACCCGATTTTGTTGCTGCAGAGGTGGAGCGGTTACGCGGTCAGCAACTGGCACGTATCCAGACCGAGCTCACCAATCCGCAAGGGATTGCTTTCCGGATGTTGCCGCCAATTCTGTTTGGTGACAAGCATCCTTACGGCATTTCCTTCACCGGTACCGGCGACGTAGCGACCGTCAGCAAAGTCAGCCGCGACGAGATTGTCGATTTTCACCACAAATGGTTCCGTCCGGAAAAGGCGACTTTCTTCGTCGTTAGCGATAAACCACTGGCCGATATCAAGGGTGCGCTTGAAGGCACTTTCGGCGGTTGGGCAGCAACCGGACCAGCGGGCGTCAAGGATATGTCTGCGGCCGCTGCTGCGGCCAAACCGCGTATTGTCCTGATCAACCGTCCGGATTCGCCACAGTCTTTGATCCTTGGTGGTCAGGTTTTGGCGGTCAAGGGAACGGCTGACTTAGAAACCGCCATTACCGCGAACGAAGCATTGGGTTCCGGGTTCCTGTCGCGGATTAACATGGACCTGCGTGAAACCAAGGGCTGGTCCTACGGCGTTCGCGGCAGCATCAACCGGGTCGAGGGCGACGTGCCGTATATCATTTCCGCCCCGGTGCAGGCCGATAAAACCGGCGAATCAATCGCGGCTCTCATCAGCAACTATAAGGCATTCCTGTCTGACAAAGGCATCACCACCGAAGAACGCGAGCGGATTATCGGCGGCAATATCCGTGAGCTTCCGGGCAGCTTTGAAACATCGGGCGACGTATTGGGGGCAATGCAGCGTAATGCGCTCTACAAACGTGCTGATGATTATTACGCTACGGTTGCCAGCCAATATCGAGGCATGACTCAGGGCGCGCTCGACAGTTCGATCCGCGCTTTGGTCAATCCTGACCAGTTTATATGGGTCGTCGTCGGCGATGCGGCCAAGGTTAGGCCGCAGTTGGAAGCACTTGGATTGCCGATTGAAATGGTCGGTGAAGCTGCTAAATCCGCTAGTAAGACTGAAACTAAACCAACAAAACCAAGGAGCAAGGATATGGCGGCAGTAGACGGCGATTGGGACGTAACGATCAAAAGTCCGATGGGTGATCAGAAGGCGGTTCTGACCGTCAACAGCGACGGCAGCGCTTTCACGGGCCAGATGTCGGGCGGCCTTGGTACCATGCCAATCACCGGCGGCACCGTAGATGGCAACACGATCAGCTGGAAAATGGACATGACCGTGCCGATGCCGATGACGCTTGATGCCACAGCAACCGTTGATGGCGACGCGATTTCGGGCGATGTGAAGGCTGGAGCTTTCGGTTCGATGGGGCTTTCGGGCAGCCGCAAACAATAACTGGAATTCTGATTCCGTTGCGGAGTCAAATTGAAACAAAGGCCGTTCGCCCGATGGGGTGGGCGGCCTTGTTCTATCCGTGCGGGATGCTAAGGTTTTGATTGCGGCTGTTCTGTTCCGAATCAGCTGATAAGCCGGAGACCTCCCATGAACCAGCTTGCGTCATCATCGCAGCTTCGCATGTCACTTTTGCGCTGGGCATTGTTTGTCATTCCAACGATTATGTTACTGGGTTTCCTGTCCAGCACAATTTCGGGTTCCAGCGAAGAAAACCAGTGGTTTGCAGAACTGGTGAAACCAGCAGCGCAGCCCCCCGGCTGGGTGTTCGGTGTGGCATGGCCCATTCTCTATTTTATGACCGCATTTGCATTTGCGATGGTGCTGCATGCGCGCGGCGCACGCTATCGAGGTTTGGCGGTTGGCTTGTTCCTTGGACAATTTGTGCTCAATCTCGCTTGGTCGCCGGTATTTTTTGGCCGCCATCAGGTGACGACGGCGTTGTTCCTGATCGTTGCAATATGGGCGGTGTCTGTCGTCACAACGCTTGCTTTTGGCCGGGTGCGTAAAGCGGCGGCTTGGCTGATGGTGCCTTATCTGGTGTGGTTGAGCTTTGCCACGATCCTCAATTATCAGATTGATCGTCTCAATCCTGACGCCGAAAGCCTTTACGTTCCTGCTGCGACTACCCAAATAAGCAATGGCAGCTGATCTTCCGGCTGAAATGGAGTGAATGACATGCAAAGCGAAAAACGCATTTTTGATGATTTGGCGAAAGTGCTGAATGGCGTCGCCGGAACCGTAGCCGGCATGGGCCGCGAGGCAGAGGCCAGCATGCGCGAACGCGCGCGAGAATGGGCGGGCGGGCTCGATCTGGTAAGCCGTGAAGAGTTTGACGCGGTCAAGAAAATGGCAGCGACCGCGCGCAGCGAAGCCGACGCGCTTGTTAAGCGTGTTGCGATTTTGGAGGCTGCCATTGGCGTAAAGGCGGCTCCAGCTGCCAAAGCAGCACCAAAGCCCAAAGCAGCACCCAAAAAGCCTGCACCGAAAAAGTAATCTTCGCTTGCCCGGGCCTAGGCCGGGGCAACGAGAGGTTTTCCACAGTCCGCCCACAGACTTGTGCTGCACATCGACTCAACGCCCTTGCACGCGAGTCAAGTGCAGTGCAGAATCACTGCATATTATAACGGGCGCACCTAATGCACGATCAAGACGAACAATTTGGCCAGTTTGAGCGCGATGAGTCCGCGCCAGTGGACATGCTTGCCGCCTTGTTCGAGGCGCGGGGGTGGTCGTTCGAACTTGACGGCGACGATGAAATTACCGCCGAATATAAAGGCAGCTGGACCAGTTACCAGATTCGCGCGATCTGGCGTGAGGAAGACAATGCCCTGCAATTGCTGGTGCTGCCCGACATTACTGTGCCCAGCGACAAACGTGATGCCGCTTACACCGCACTTGGCCTTATCAACGAACAATTGTGGCTGGGTCATTTCGACATGTGGTCGTCAAATGGCATATTGCTGTTCCGCCACGGCAGTCTGTTACCGCCGAATGGCTTGCTCGGTGTCGATCAGGCGCAAACGATTATCGACGTTGCGATTGACGAGTGTGAGCGCTTTTATCCGGTGTTTCAATTCATCATCTGGGGTGACAAGACTCCCGAAGAAGCGATTGCCAGCGCATTGATCGAAACCCACGGCGAGGCTTAAACCAAATAGGCTCGTTATCATAGTCTTAAGAACCGTACAGGCCTATACTGGAGGCGTTGGCTATAGGGGTAGCGGACGCATAGGCGGTGCGCCCTGTAGGCACTTTACGGAGCGCTGGTGGCATTTCGGCAGTCTTGCGTGGTTCAAGCTTTCGGCTGCCGGATAAGATAGTGCATTTGGCCCATCGCGATCGGTTTATCCCTGTCGTTCTGCCATGCGCGCGCCTCGACATTGGCCATTGTCCGACCGAGCCGGGTGACTTCACCAACGGCAAAGGTCCGCTGCCCCAAACCGCCGCGCATGAAGTCGATGGTCACATTGACCTGTTTGATTGAGGCATCGCTACCTTTGGTCCGCAGCGCATTATGAATGGCCGCGATCGCAGCCATTTCGAGCAGCCCGGAAATCGCCCCACCGTGCAGAAAGCCGGGGCGGCCCTGCACTTTGTCCGCAAAGGGCATTGCGATCACCGGCGCGCCGTTGATGTCTCCTTCTATCATCATATCGAGCGCCAGCGCATAAGGCGGCAGGCCGGAAACACGCACCCCGGTCATGACACGCGGTCACCGACACGGATGAAGGTGCCGCTGGCATGCGCGAGCGGGTCTTCGGGGTCACCGTTATGCGCAAACCCCCGAACAAAGCCGATGCTTTGGGTCAGATGGTAGCAAATGCCGCGCCCGAATACGCGCGCACCCGATGGCGAGGGGCGCAGATAGTCAATGCGTAAGTCCATAGTTACCTGCGGGCGAAACTCACCCAATTTGGTCCAGATCGAAAGGCTGGTGGCGTTGTCCATCAAGCTAATGACAACGGCAGAGGCCAGTATGCCGGTTTCCGGGTCGGCCACCAAATCTTCGCGCCAATCGACGGCGAGTTCTACCCAGTCGTTGCCGTGGCCAACATAATCCATGTCAAGAAAGCCGCCGTGGCCGAACTTGCCCATCAGCTTATTGATCAAAGCAGGATCAAAAGCGGCATTTTTGGGAATTATAGTTCCGAGGTCAGGTTTGTCAGATGCCATGCCTATTTGGCCTTCACGGCTTCGGAAAATGACGGTGCAATAAGCGCCTTAGACAGCTGTTCATAGGCATAGCCAGCTTTCAACACATTGTGGTCATGCCATTTCGGGCCAATGAAGCTCAACCCGATGGGCAAACCGTTCGCTAGCCCCATAGGCACGGTTAAATGGGGATAACCGGCCACCGCAGGCAGGCCGCTGGCGCTTGGGCCGCTAAAAGCATCGCCTTTGCCGAGCGTGGAGAGCCATGCTGGTCCGTTGCTCTGGCCAATGATGATATCGACTTTGTTGGCGGAGAACAATCGGTCGAGCCCTTGAGTGCCAGCGAGGCGTTTTGAGGTCGCCAAGGCTGCCAGATAAGCTGGATCATCTAGACCTTTTTCCTTTTCCGCCGCCTCGAAAATATCCTGGTTGAAATATTGCAGTTCTTTGTCGGCATTGGCTTTGTTGAAAGCGATGATATCCGCGAGGCTTTTATGTGGCACTAGGTCTTCGGGCAAGCCTTGCAGATAGGCCGCTAGGTCGGCCTTCAATTCGGCAAGCAGCACTTTGAACTCGGCCTCGCCCAAATTTTCGCTGTCAATGAAGCTGGTGTCGAGGGTCACAAGTTCTGCGCCACCCTCTTTCAACTTGGCCAAAGCTACGTCGAACAAAGCCGCATCGACGCCCGGCACACGCATCACCCCGACCCGCATTCCTTTTAGGACATCAACCGAAAGACCGGCTGCATAGTTTCCGCGCCATGTGTCGGCGTCGGCGGTTGCGGCATCTTCAGGGTCGCTGCCTGCCATTGCGGTTAGCATGATTGCGGCATCACGCACCGTCCGTGTCATCGGCCCGGCGGTGTCCTGACTATGGCTGATGGGCACGACAAAGCGCCGCGATACGAGGCCGACCGTAGGCTTGAATCCGACAATGCCGTTGATGCCAGCTGGGCAGGTGATTGAACCATCGGTTTCGGTGCCGACGGCGCCTGCTGCCAAGCTGGCGGCAATCGCGGCTCCGCTACCGCTCGATGAACCACAGGCATTACGGTCTAGCGCGTGCGGATTTTTGGTCAGCCCGCCGACCGCGCTCCAGCCACTGGTCGAATTGTTTGATCGGATATTTGCCCATTCGGACAGGTTGGTTTTGCCCAGAATGACCGCACCTGCCTCGCGCAAACGCGCAATCAATGGCGCATCGCGGTTGGTGACATTGCCCGCCAGCGCAAGCGATCCGGCGGTAG
>JANMPK010000463.1:0-7828 GCA_031369825.1 Sphingomonadales bacterium | reverse complement strand
AGCGCTTTCCAGCCTTCATCGATGACGATCAAAGACGGCGTGCCATCGAGACGTTCGTCGACGCGGTGAAACAGATACATCATTGCAGGCGTGCGCAGCAAAGGATTATCGAGCAACGCAGTCATGTCGAAACCGGCTGTGCGGGTATCGAGATTTAACTGGTCCTGCGCATTGTCGAACAACCACGCATGTTCGCCCGCGCCGTACCAGGGCGCAAGCCGCGAAGCGAGATCGCCGCGAATGGGACGTGCGCCACCTGCGAGCAGTTCGACCAGATAGCGGAGCTGACGATGCTCGGCGGGTTGGTCGAAATTGGCATCGACCGCGCTGGCGATAATTGCGTTTTCATCGGCAGTTAGCTGGCCGCCGGTCGGCGTCAGGATCTGCGACAGCCACTGACGCAAGAACGCCTGATTTGTGGCGTTTCCGGGCAGTTGCAGCGGGTTGAAACCCGTCGACGTTCCGGAACGCAGCACGTCATAATGGCCGCCAATCGCGCGGATGAAAATTTCGGCGCCGCGATCCTTGTCGAAGAAAAATGTGCGCGGTTCGAACTTCTGTGCCTGCGCAATCAGGAAGTTGAGCACCACTGTCTTGCCTGAACCCGACGGTCCAATCAGCGTGAAGTTGCCCAGATCGCCGCTGTGCAGATTAAAGAAATATGGCGTGCTCGATGTGGTTTCGAGAACGGTGATGGGTTCACCCCAAGGTCCGCCTGCTGGCACGCCAATCGGGAAGCCGTGCAGCGAAATGAGTCCCGAAAGATTGGCAGTCGAGACCAGCGCCTTGCGCGCAATGAAATCGGCATTGCCGGGGAACTGCGCCCAGAAAGCGCTTTCGAGATTGAGGTCTTCGCGCACTGCGACCGCGCCGATATCGGCAAGCGACGCCTGCACATCCGCAACGGCGGCATCGAGCGCTGAAAGGCTCGCCGCGCGAACGTGGACGGTCAGATGATGCTCGCCATAAGCAGCGGCACCGCCGGTCAGCTCGTCCTTCGCGCCCAGCAAGCCTTGACGCAATGTCGTCGTTTCATCGGATGCGGCGCGTAGGCGGCGTAGCGCCAAACCAATGCGTTCATCAGCAATCTGCCGGTCAACAAAGGCAAAGCTTTCGGTGAGCGTCAGTTCGTGCGGCAGGCGCAGCAGATTGTCGAGCATACCGGGCGTGGTGTTCGCTGGATAATCCTTGATCGACACAATCGCACCGAAACGCGAGGTGTCCGCGCTTGCGCCCTTAAGATGGAGCGCGTCGAGACCGAAACTGACGCGTTTGTAAGGCAAATAATGTCCGGCATCGCCGCTCGGCTCAAGCACCGGCTGCATCTCGCCATTGTAAAGCGCAGACAGAATTTCAAGCGGTTCGGAGCAGAGGCCTGCGCTTCCCTGATAGCGTTCGAGGACACGCGGGCCATAACGGGTTAGCGCCGACAACAGGTTGGTGCGCGCCGCGTCGAGTTCGCGCAGTTCGCGGGCCTGTTCGGCCAATCGCTCGGCGCTGTTGCGGTTACCGCTGCCCCATTTTGTGAGCCGCTCGACAAAGCCGACCTTGCCGCAGGCCGGACGGCGAACGAGCATCAGGACAATGTCGTTGATGTAAAGCTGTTTGCCGCGCAGTCGTTGCTGCCATGCGGCATTCAGATCGCGGGCAAAGCCCTCCGGCTGCTGGCCGGACAGTTCTGCTGCCACCTGCCGACGGATGACGTGGCAATATAACATGAGGTTCGAGTTGGCGATGCCGCGCATGACCACGTCGCGCACGGCTGCCATATGGTTCAGCGTTTCGCTGTCAGCGGTTTCAAAGGCGATACCGTCGATCTGGATCATTTGGATCAACTCGCCATTGCGGGTTGCCAGCGTATGATCGTTGACATGCCCGGCATAAGGCAGCCGGTCGCCTGCGCGCGGGTCAAGTTTTGTGAGATTTTTTGGCGCAGCTGTCATGGATCAGGGCCGATAACTGTTGCAGCGCCACAAATCGTGGGTGCGCGTGCGGCCACAGCGGCTGACTTTGGTGATCCACAGATCGAAAATCCGCGGTTCGCGCAGACAGGCCATATAGCCGATGGCGTGAATGACGACCGCTGCCGGGATCGCCCAGAAGGAACGACTGATCAGGAATATCTCGGTCGTGACGACCAGATTGATGATGAAATAACTGTAGGTCACGCCTGCAAACATCTGCGGCTGAGTCAGCGCACGAAAAACAGGAATGCGGTTGAGCGGGGTCATTGCCTAGCCCCCGACAGCAGCGACGCGAATTCCCGAAACAATGGCCGTCGCACCGAACAGCACGAAGCAACCGACAATGACCGTTGCGCCAAACCGCCAGTTCATCCGTCCGGTGAGCATCATCAGTCCGACCACGGCAACAGCAATAACAGCAGCGGTTGTCGCGACGTTGCCAAGCAGCGTCCCCTGCATCCAGCTAAGCGCGTTGACAATCGGTCCCGACCCCTGCGGGTCAACCCCGGCAACCTGGGCAAGTGCCGACTGCGGCAGCGCAGCAAGCATGGCACCCAGAGCAAGGATTTTTGTGTTCTTTAAAAACTTCACCGACATGCTGGCCTCGCTCAATAAATGCTGCGTTGAAACGACATTGCGGACAATCGCCGCATGATCTGCCGGACATAATTCTGTGTTTCGCGATAAGGCGGGATGCCGCCATATTTCATGACTGCGCCCGGACCTGCGTTATAAGCGGCCAAAGCAAACGGCACATTATTGTCAAAACGTTCGAGCTGCGCGCGCAAATAAGCGGCCCCGCCCAAAACATTCTGTCCGACGTCATGCGGATTGGTGACGCCAAGCTGGCGCGCGGTGCCCGGCATCAATTGCATAACGCCCATCGCGCCAGCGGAAGAGCGTGCACGCGGATTGTAACGCGATTCCTGCCAAGCCACGGCATCGACCAGGTCGCTGCTGATGCCATAACGATCCGCTGCCACCTTGATATGTTGCCTTACATTGCTCGATCCCTGAACCGGCGTCGGCATATTCTGAGAAGCCAGCGGCGCAAATTCCTGCTGAATGGAAACAGCTTCGGGCTGCCATGCCGGTTGTGAGATTTGCACGAAATTGCCGTTCCCGGACAGTTCGAAAACTTCGGCGTGCGCGGCAACGGGGGCGATAACAGCGCCGCAAAGGGCGAAAACCATAGGAAAGGCGCGACTTACATTCATGCCAAAACCGTAGATGGCACAGATTGATAATTGGTTAATAAATCCTATCCGCCCGCTGTAGTGCGCGCAAATCTTAAACCGGATTAACCACCTACCGAAAGAGTCCCTTGAGCAATCCCCACTAGCTCCCCGTTAAACATGAGACCGGTCCCGGCATCTTCGGCGATCGCTTTCATTGTGATGGCAGGGATACTGTATGAAAGAAGCGTTGCATCCGGTGAACCTTGACGGAGCGGTGGAAGTCGATGCGCCGTCTGATTTCAATCCGATAATAGCCGATGCTCCTTCACCAACGTCGCCGCTTGTATATACCATTCCAAGTGCGTCACTTGCGCTTGCGGCATGTGGAGGCGGGGGCGGAGGCAGCAGCCCGACGCCTGCACCGCCACCGACTGTTCAGGTCGCGAAGCCATCGACCGACTCAGAAGCCGCGCGCTTCATCCTGAAATCCAGCCTGTCGGTATCCGAGGCGGAAATCACCAATATCAAGTCGATAGGCTACGAGCCCTGGCTGAACGCACAGATGGATGCAGCGATCAGCCAGACTGGCGTCGCATGGCTATCGTCGCGCGGCTATGACCAGATCACCGCCGATGATTTTTTCGACAATGAATATCCCGGCGATTACATGATCTGGAACCAGTTGATGAGCGATGCCAATGGCGTTCGCAAACGTGTAGCGCTGGCATTGTCGGAATTTTTCGTCGTGTCTCTTGGAGGGCTGGATTTTAGCTGGCGCGCACAATCTATCGCGTTTTATTGGGATCAACTGAACAGCAATGCGTTTGGTAATTTTCGCAAGCTGCTGGAAGATATAACGCTCAATCCAGCTATGGGTTACTATCTAAGTACGCGTGGCAACCGCAAGGAAGATACGCGCTCGGGCCGGGTTCCAGACGAAAATTACTCCCGCGAAGTGATGCAATTGTTCACCATCGGGCTGTACCAGCTAAACAATGACGGCTCGCGAAAAGTGGACGCAAACAATCAGCCGATTGAAACTTACACCAATGCCGATGTCACTAATCTGGCACGTGTATTCACCGGTTATGACTGGGACTTCACCGGAAACGTCAGGACCCCCGACGTGGGCGATCCGACCCGACTGATCAATAGCACCGGTTACGTCCTGCGGCCAATGACACTTGACCCCACAAAATGGGAACGCCCGTCAACAACCAGCCAGCATTCGACGCTGGAGGCGACTTTCCTAGGCACAACAATTCCGGCGAATACCGACGGGACAGCCGCGCTGAAGACCGCGCTCGATACCTTGTTCAACCATGCCAATGTTGGTCCGTTCTTTGGGCGGCAGATGATCCAGCGGTTGGTTACCAGCAACCCAAGCGCCGCCTATGTCGATCGGGTTGCGCGGGTGTTCAATAACAACGGGTCGGGGGTACGCGGTGATTTGCGTGCGGTGTTCAAGGCCATATTGCTGGATACAGAGGCCATGAATACGGCAGGCCTTAGTACGCCCACGTTCGGCAAGGTCCGCGAACCGATGCTCCGTTTCGTACAATGGGCGCGGACATTCGGCGCAGCCTCGACCAGCGGTAACTGGCGGATCGGCAATCTATCCGACATCGTAAGCGGTCTGGGTCAGAGCGCGCTGCGATCTCCCTCGGTCTTTAACTTTTTCCGGCCGGGATATGTGCCTGCGAACACCGCGATTGCGACAAACTCTCTGGTCGCACCCGAATTTCAGCTCGTCAACGAAAGCAGCACGCCTGGCTATGTCAATTACATGACCTCGGCCATCGGCAGCACCAACGGTGTCGGCGGCGACGTTAAGGCGGCCTATACCAGCGAACTGGCGTTGGCCGATAACTCTGCCGGATTGCTCGACCGGATTTGCCTGCTGCTGGCGGCGAACCAGATTTCGGACAGCACCAAGGCCACCATCAAAACCGCACTCGATGCGACGACGGTCACCGCAGCCAGCACCACGGCTGAAAAACAGCGGCGGGTCTATATGGCTATCCTGCTAGTCATGGCTTCACCCGACTATTTGGTCCAGAAATAAGGCGGCCTAACATGCACATCGGTAAAATGGACGATTTGTCGCGACGCGCCTTTTTGCGGCGAAGCAAGCAAGTGGCGATTGCCGGGACAGCATCGTCCTGGGCGATGGGGCTGGCGGGCATCGGCGAGGCTGCTGCGTTCAGCGCCGGGACCGATTACAAGGCGCTGGTGTGTATTTTCCTGTATGGCGGCAACGATCATAACAGCACCCTCATTCCGTTCGATTCGACCAATTACGACCTCTACAGTGCGATACGTGGCGGCGGTGCCGGGCAGACCGCGGGTGGCATCACGCTGGCGCGGGCCAGTCTGGCCGCCACCGCACTCACCCCCAGCGGCGGGCAGGTTCTTACGAATAATCTGCAATATGCCCTTGCGCCCGAAATGACCCGCCTGAAAGCGCGTTTTGACGAAGGCAAGATGGCGCCGGTGCTCAATGTCGGCCCGCTGATCGCACCGTTGACGCTGGCGCAATATCAAAGCTCCAACCTGATCGCCAACCCGCGTCCGGCCAAGCTGTTTTCGCACAATGACCAGCAATCCACCTGGCAATCGTCGAAGCCCGAGGGTGCGACCGATGGCTGGGGCGGACGGATGGGCGACCTCGCGCTGTCGAGCAACGCCAACACCTTGTTCACCTGCATCTCTGCGACTGGCAATGCCGTGTTCCTCTCAGGAGAGCAGGCGCTTTCATATCAGGTATCATCGAGCGGTGCATTGGCCGTCAACGGCATCAAAAACGCCTTGTTCGGATCGTCTGCAGGCAGCGCTGCGCTGCGTACCTTGATGACGCAAACCAGCAACCATGTGCTGGAGGCTGAGTATAACCGCGTCGCCAAAAGGTCGATTGATGCCGAAAGCGTGGTGACCGCCGCGTTGCAGCCTGTCACGCTCGCCACCTCATTCACACCGGCGACCGGGCGCAACTCGCTCGCTGAACAGCTTCGTGTTGTCGCCCGTATGATCGCTGCGCGCCAACCCTTAGGTGCGAGGCGTCAGGTGTTCATGGTCAGTATGGGTGGCTTTGACCTGCACGATAACCTGATCCGCAATCAGGGTGGCTTGATGGGGCAACTGGATTTTGCGATGGACGCTTTTTACCGTGCGACAATCGAACTGGGCGTTGCCGACAATGTGACGACATTCACCGCTTCGGACTTTGGCCGGACGTTGCAATCGAACGGCGATGGCTCGGATCATGGCTGGGGTTCGCACCACTTCATATTGGGCGGCGCGGTCAATGGCGGCCGTTATTATGGCGTTGCACCGCAGGTATCGGTCACCAGCCCCGATCAGGTCGGGCAAGGCCGCCTGTTGCCGACAGTGTCAGTAGATCAATATGCTGCAACCCTTGCAAGCTGGTTTGGGGTGTCCACCTCCGAACTGCCCAGTGTCGCCCCCAACATTGGTCGATTCAGCAGCAGTAATCTGGGCTTTCTGACATGAATGTCGGCGTCATATCCAACGCGCGCATTAACAGAACCGGGGTTTCAGGATTTTATCCCTATTAGATATAATATTGATTTCATTAGACTATTGCAGCATATTGTCGTCGGTAAAGCTGACATTACATTTGGGCACCTGAACCAGCGCCAGCGCCTTGATTAGCATGTCGTTGACCGACAGTTTGATACCGCGCGCCTCCAGCGAGGCGTTGAGTTTCCCACGCAGTTTGAGCAGCGCGTCGAGCCGGACATCGACGGTCAAGTAGATGTGCGGCACGGTCTGCTTGGATTCGGTCAGGCGGCGCGCAATGGTCTTGCGCATGTTGCTGAGCTTAATGACTTCGCGCGGGATGCCGGTTTCGATGGCCTTGTGCTCCTGCGAAGACAGGAGTGCTGGAGGCATTGCAGTTGTCTGACTGGGCTCCTGCTTGCGCAGGAGCACGGAATCGTCAAGATCAGCTTTCACGATACGGCCATTGGGACCGCTTCCGGCAACACCCGCCAGATCAATACCTTTGTCCGCCGCAATACGCTTGGCTAGGGGGCTGGCTATTACGCGGTCGCCTGACGCTTTTTGAGGCGTAGGTGTGGCAAACGGTGCAGTGGGCGGCGGTGGCGCAGCGGTTTCAGTTTTTGTTGTCGACGCAGCAACGGCTGCCACTTTTGGCGCAGGCGCGGCATCATCATCTTAACCTTGAATCACCGCAATCACGGTACCAACCTTCACCCTGTCAATACCTTCGGCAACCAGAATTCCTTTAATCACGCCTTCATCAATCGCTTCAAATTCCATCGTCGCCTTGTCGGTCTCGGTCTCCGCCAGAAAATCGCCCGAAGAAACGCTGCCTCCCACTTTTACCAGCCATTTTGCGAGTATTCCCTCCTCCATCGTCGGCGAAAGCGCAGACATTTTAAGTTCGATGGACGTGTCAGCCGCCAAGAAAGAGTTCAGCGGCAGCGTCAATAATGGCGTCGCAATCAAGGCGGTAAGTGCGATATAGATCCTGTAAGTCACCAGTCTGTCCGAACCGGTCGACGCCAAGCGGGCTAACCCGCATGCCTTTCACCCCGCCCAGCCACGATAATGCACCGGGCGAACCATCAATGATAGTTATAAGCCCCGCACTTGGCGAAAGGTCAGAAAGCAGTACTTCCGCATGACAGGCTTCAGCTGGGG
>JANMPK010000462.1:0-3764 GCA_031369825.1 Sphingomonadales bacterium | reverse complement strand
GGCTTTGTTGACCAAAGCCGCGACGATCTCGACCCCAATAAGAATGTGTGGGAAGAAATTTCGGGCGGTGCCGATTTCATGAAGCTGGGTAAGCACGAAACGCCGACGCGGGCTTATGTGGGGGCGTTCAACTTCAAGGGTGTCGACCAGCAAAAAAAGGTTGGTTTGCTCTCTGGCGGTGAGCGCAACCGCGTGCATATGGCAAAAATGCTTAAAGAAGGCGGCAACGTTCTGCTGCTCGACGAACCCACCAACGACCTCGACGTCGAAACATTATCGGCACTCGAAGAGGCGCTAGAAAGCTTCGCCGGTTGCGCGGTTGTCATCAGCCATGACCGCTTCTTCCTTGATCGTCTGGCAACGCACATCCTCGCGTTCGAGGGGGATAGCCATGTTGAATGGTTCGAAGGAAACTTTGAATCTTACGAAGAAGACAAGATCCGCCGCTTAGGTGACGAGGCAACAAGGCCACACCGTGCAACTTATAAGAAGATGACGCGTTAATGGTGCTATGAAACGCACCCTCCTCATCATCAACATCAAAAGCGGGAGCGCAAATGCACTCGGTGAAGAGGATTTGGTGCGGGCGCTGAAGAAGGCCGATCTCTCCGTAGAACATATCTTCCATCTGCCGGAAGAGAGCCTTCCCGATCGCTCGTTCGTCGAGAAAATGGGTTTTGAAGTCGTTGTCACGGTTTCAGGGGATGGAACCGTGGCGAGCGTTTGTGACGAATTGTCGGGATGGGCGGGGTCGATACTCGTGCTTCCCGGTGGAACCATGAATCTTCTTTCAAAACGCCTGCATGGTAACCAGAATATATTGGAGCTGCTCGACCAATTCGCGGAGCATCCGCTGGAATCAGTTTCGATTCCCGTTATCAAGACTGACAAGACCGAAATATTCACAGGCCTGATTGCCGGACCATCGACGCAGTGGGGCGAGGTGAGAGAGAGCATTCGCAATCTCGATTTGGGCGAACTGGTCGAAAAAGTTCCCGAAGCGTGGGCCGCTACTACCACCGGCGATAGTGTCCGTATTCAGGGGCAAGATGGCGGCTATCCCGCAATATTCGTGGAGCCGCTTGATAATGGCAATCTTGGGGTGCGGGCATTTAAAGCGGACGGTATTGGTGACATGCTGGGTCACGGCGTGGCGTGGCTGCGCCGTGACTTTCGGGAAGGTCCGCATGACGATCTCGGCGAAATGCGAGCAGTCACGATTATCGACGACAGCGATGATAGGCTGGGGCTTCTGGTCGACGGGGAGCAAGAAAAAGCGCAATCTCCCTACACTTGCACCGCATCTAAGTCTTCGGTGTCTTTTCTAAGGGTAACATCTTGAGGCGTTTCATGCTTTTGCTGCTGGCGGCCTGCCTATCTTCTGCAGTCCAGGCGACCAAAGCTTCGCCCTGGAATACCAAGACGGCTCAACAACTGGCGTCGATTGATGACGATATCGCTCGGAATAGCAGCATGCCGGGATATTTCGATGATATCGAGATTAGCGAATGCCGCTTTAGCGAAAATGGTTTCGACTGGCATCTCATCCGCTTTGCAAGCGTCGCTCGGCCCAACGGCCCGCTTTGGATGGTGCCGCATGACGACGAAAATGCTGCATTTGAAGCGGTCATTGCAGCGCTTAAAGTGCATGGCGGAGTAGCTGTTGTGGTCAACTCCGGGCCAGGCAGTGCCCGCCGACAGGTTGGTAACGGAACATGTGGTGTTAAGACAGACGTCGTGACGGCATGTGACCCCAACCGGAACTTTTCTGCAACCTCACCGAAATTTACCGACGCATTTCTTGGTCAACGGGCGGCAGGCCATCCTGTTATTGCGCTGCATACCAACAGTCCGGGATTTTCGGGTGATGGAAAGGACGGTCGCGGTGAAATAACTATTTTGGACGCAGGGGCTTGGGTGCGCGGCAAAATGCAACCGCGTCCAGACGGTCATTTCGCAATCAGTCCCGCCGTTGAAATGGCGAATTACGACACGCTCGGGCTGACGGCCTATCTTTCAAAAGAAGGAAAACCTGCGGCAAACGCAATTGCATGCAGAAACGCCATGAATAGCGCGGGTGTCCATTTTTGGCATGAACGGGTTACGCGTAGTGATGGTTCGATGTCCAACTTTCTGGCACTAAACTATCCAAGCATCGCTTATTTTAATGCAGAGAGTCGGCTTGAAGTTGATCTGGGTTTGGCTGCGGCACGCCATAAGGTGATGGTTGCGGCATATCTAAACGGATGCGTAAAATCAGGGGACCAGCCAGTTCCCTGACCAGTCTTGCATGGATTCATTCCAGTGCCACTTGGCCCGCCTATGGCCTGCATTAGCGAGATACAACCATTCAATAGTCTGTATTGTCACCAGCAAAACCGTGAAATTTGTGCGGGCAGGGATGAGCTGCTCTTCGTCTGGCTGCTTGCCCTCGATCCATTTCGGCAAGCCCGATGTTGGTTTATCGGCGACAATTCCAGGGGCGTGCTCGGCAAGATAACAACGGCGCGCGAACGTAGTCGATTCTGCCCAAGCCTGATTGGTAATTTGCCCATCGTCGACATGTGCTAACCCGGATAATCGGATTTGAACCTTCGCGGATTCATCGTAAATCAGAACCGACGTTTCCGGATTGGTGCTATATTGCCGGATTTTGTCGCTGCGGCTGTCGGTGTGGAAACGAAGTTGACGGCTTGCCCAATCAAAATTGCGCAGGATCATGACACGCTGCTGCGGTGCGCCGGCGCCATCGACATTTGCGACGACTGGATGGTGCGCAGCCGAACGCCGGTTTTGCGCGCCTTGTTCAATAAGGCGACGCAGTTCGAACAGACTTAGCGACAGGTCATCGTAAAAATCGGGAGTTTCCATAGCAGTCACAGATACGGCGCAAAATCACCTGATGCTTCATCCAGAACATGCAGCTTTCCATCAGTAATTGCAAAAACCGCGCCGTGCAGCGCCAATTCCCCGGATTTTTCCTTTTCCTTTATGCAGGGGAATGTCCTTAGATTAGCCAAGCTAACTTTTACCGCCGCCATTTCCATCGCGCGTTCGGCAACGTCACCGTGGGTGCCGTGTTCTGCCGCAACCTTAGCCTGCGCATCGTCGAGCAAGCTAATCCAGTTGGCGACAAAACCGCCTTCGCCGGGTTCCATTCCGACCATAGCTTTGGTCAGAGCAGCATTACAACCGCCGCAAAGGCCGTGACCCATCACGAGGATTTCCTCTACCTTCAAAAACTGCACTGCAAATTCCAACGCTGCCGACACACCATGTAAACCCGGCGTGGTCTCAAATGGCGGCACCAATGCCGCCACATTGCGCACCACAAATATCTCACCGGGGCGGGTATCGAATATTTGCGTAGGGTCAACACGGCTGTCCGAACAGGCAATGACCATCACCCGAGGGCTTTGTCCTTCGCCCAAAACTTTCCAGCGCTCGCGCTCGTCTGTCCACTCATTGGTGCGGAATCGGGAATAGCCATCGAGCATGTTTGTAAAGAGCGTCATGCAGGCCTCTTATCATTGATTTTCGGGGTGGCAAGACGCGCGATGTGCGCCTATCTGGGCAAGTATGAACGAGATTACCCGCATCGATACCGATCCGCCACGCCCACCGCGTGAGCGCAAGCCTGATTGGATTCGTGTTAAAGCTCCGGGCGGGGCTGGTTTCAACGAAACGCGGCGGTTGATGCGCGATCTGAACCTCAACACAGTATGTGAAGAGGCCGCGTGCCCTAATATCGGCGAATGCTGGAC
>JANMPK010000114.1:0-1877 GCA_031369825.1 Sphingomonadales bacterium | reverse complement strand
TAAGCGCCCCCAAAGGGATGAGCGCCTCTGCCAAAGCAAAGCGCATTTGGCAAGGTTTAATCAAACAGAAGATGCAGATCGTTGTTGGGCATCCGTCAAATATTGCCGCAACATAGTTTCCGCCTCCCTTGATAGCCCGATAAATACGCGTCGCGCATCGTCAGGATCGTGCCGTCTAACCAGCATTCCGCTTTCGGTCATAGCGGCAATCCAGCGTAGCGCGGTCGTCGCTGGAACGGCTGCTGCAATACACAGGCTGGATACAGAAACATTCCGGCCCTCTAATTGTGACACCATCAGATCGAGCAATATGTCCCAAGCAGGGTCTGCAAATAGGTCCTTCTGGAAATAGCTGTCGCGTAACCGGCGGAGTTTTATCATCTCGCGGACCATATTTGCCGAAATATCGACCTTTTCATCTGTAACAGCCGTTGGAAAAGGTTGAAAAGCGCCAGCAGGTGCGGGCTGGAATGACACCGGCTTGTCAGCAACGCGTGAACTATCCTCGTCATCCTGCTCGGCTATACGCGCCAATGTGCGGGCAAAACCGGCAAGCTCGTCGCTTATCCTGTGCAAAGCGCCAAACTGTATGTCCCGATCTTTGCCGTGCACCTGATCCATTATTTCTCGTCCATATGCACCCATTAGAATTGGCATCGCTTCGATGTCGTTGGCACCAACAAAAAAATGGCATTGTTTACTTGGTAATGAAGCATAGACCGTTTCCAGCCCTTCCATATCCGTCCAAACTATTGCGCTGCTGCGATGTTCATCCAGATATCGTGCAATCTTAGTTAAAGATTGTTGAGGATGATCCGATGTGGAGGAAATATCGATCATCAGGAAATCGACATAATAGGGCAAAGCTTCTGGCTCAGTCTCAAGATCGCAATAGACTATCTCGCAATTACAGGTGACAGCCAATGCGCTTAGTTCAGCACGCCGTTGCGGAACATCGCACAAAAGCATTGCTGTCCGGCGTTTGCCATTAAAGCGCTTGTCCTTTGCCATGACCGCTCCCCAATCCGTTCTGGCATATTGCCCTTGCCGCAGCTGGTTTTTCTTAAAAACATGTAAGTAAATGATCGGTTTTGGATCAAGTTTTCGAATAAATGGTCGTTTGCATGCGGCGCGGCAAGTGGTTAATCCGTCCGTATTCAAGCGCCTGTGCATTGTGCGCCGCAGCCTAAGGATATGAGGAGTATGAAGAGTGAATACGTCAAAATTTCTGGCAGGGGTTTCGGCACTATTGCTTTCGGGGGTTATCATGGTTCCGGTCGCTGAGGCAAAGACGGTGCAAGCACCCAAAGCTACAGAACCAGTTATCTTACAACCCTGGGCTGGCCCATATGAAGGCGTGCCGCCGTGGGACAAGGTCACTGTTGATGAATTCCCGGCTGCCTTTCAGGCAGCGATGGACGCTTCAAAAGCTGAATTTGAAGCGATGCTGGTCGCTGACGGACCGATCACTTTTCAGAACACGATGATTGCCAATGAACTGGCAGGGGAGAAAATCGACCGGTTGTTTTCGGTGTGGGGTGTGCATTCGTCCAATCTTTCGAACGATGAAATCCGCAAAATACAGGGCGAGTGGGAGCCGAAGGTAAGCGAATTTTTCTCCAAGCTGTCACTCGATGCGCGCTATTTCCAGCGAGTCAAATATCTCTATGACACCCGCGCCAGCCTGAACCTTGATGCCAAACAGACGCGTCTTTTGGAACGCAGTTATGATTCGATGGTCCGCAATGGTGCGATGCTGTCGCCTGCTAAAAAAGCTGAGGTCATTGCCATTGAAACTGATCTGGCGAAGCGCTTTTCGGAGTTTTCCAATAAAGTGCTGGCAGACGAAGAAACCTATATCCTGTTGACCGACGAAG
>JANMPK010000096.1:0-3634 GCA_031369825.1 Sphingomonadales bacterium | reverse complement strand
GGCCGAGCGCGGCGACTTGCTCACTTCCTTCGCCGCACGCATCACGCTTCCGCCAAAGGCCAGCGCCTCCAGAAACGCCCGCTGGCACGCCGGTGTCCAGCGATAATCATTGCGGATATCGGTCATCGCGGCGTCATGATCGGCTTCCGAGTCGTGCCCGCAAACGCCATGATTATCCTTGGTATTCTGCCATTCCTTACTCATCGTCTTTCTCCTTAAATGGATAAAAGATATATAATAAAACACCATATAGGTTGTAGGAAAGTGTTTTTTGTTTGGTGAGGGCTTGGCCGACTTGATTTGACCCAAGCTAAGCTTCGCATTGTTTTTCCCGATTTGATGCGTTAATATCGCCTAATGTCGCGCGGCTACCCTATGAAAATTATGGCATTCGGGCAGATAGTGATGATCGCCCTGATGTTGGTATTTGGCGCGGTTTGGCAAAATAATTGCACTTTGGGTGGTCAGGATTTTACCGCCGCAACCCACGCCATGCCCGGTTGCGAAGACATGGCAATGGACGCCAATAAACAGGAGCACAAGTCCGCGACCCACGTGCAGCCTGAGACATGCCATTTCGGTTGTGTATCGCTGGCGGCTCAATTGGGTCCGGTCGCACTTGGCAACAGGGTTGTCGCGGTACCATATCGAACAGTAAGGATTTTGCCGCTTTCCGGTATCGACAGCATTCCGCAAACGCCCCCTCCACGATTTGGCTGAGGTTTTTTCAAAACATCACAATCATGGAGACTATTATGAAAATAAAGATGCTTCTCGGCGCATTTGCGCTGACTATTTCTGGTGCAGCCTTTGCAGCAGAGCCTCCTGCACCCAAGAAAGAATGTTGCTGTTGCAAAAAGGGTGATGACGGGAAAATGGCCTGCTGTGACGACAAAGCCAAGGATGCCGAAAAATCAGGCCATGAAGGCCATGATATGGACGGCATGAACCACAAATAGATCAAAATGGTCGGGGGCGGGATCGCCTCGCCCCCGGCCATTTTCTCTGAACCGAAGGAGACAGAAATGAAGAAATTTGTTTTCGCCCTCGCCCTGTTTTCAACGTCAGCAATGGCGGCAAACGACATAATCATGCACCGCGATCCCGGTTGCGGATGCTGCGAAAAATGGGCCGCGCTGGTGCGTCAGCAATTCGGGCGCAAGGTGACAATTATCGACGACGCCAACCGCGCCGCAATCCATCGGCGTTATGCCATGCCCGCAAGCCTTGCATCATGCCATACCGCGATCATCGACGGCATCGCGTTTGAAGGGCATGTGCCGATCGCTGATATGAAGCGGGTGCTGGCGGCAAAACCCGCAGGCGTGAAGGGGCTGGCGGTTGCCGGAATGCCGCTTGGATCGCCGGGTATGGAGGCACCGGGCTATCCCGCCCAAAAATACAATGTCATCGCATTTGGTAAAGGGAAACCGCAGATATACGCGAAGCATTAGGCGCTGTAACGAAAAGGCTCCCACCGGCGAATTTGGGTAAGAGGCCCCCCCATAACTGCGCGACCTCTGCACTCAACCGGAGAGAATTTATGACGAAATATTACGCCGCAGCCATTGCCTTGCTGTTTGCCGCCCCCGCCGCTTTTGCGGCAGAGCCGTCGGCACTGTCACATGCCGTAGCCGATTGCTGCGCGGCAATCGGCGCATGTTGTGACGAGGCAATGGATTGCTGCGACGATTGAAATAAAGCCGACAGGCGGTGTCCGGTCAGGTGACCGGGCACCGCTTCGCCTGAAGCTAACCTATCTCGAAGATCGAATAGACCGGACCCGTAGCCGTCTGCTCCCCTGTGCCGACCGCCACCACATTGTTGAGCCACGCATAGCGGTCGTCGCCGCATTCGAACTTTGCCGTCATAGCCAGCGAATATTCGTGTGGCTTCAGCAGCGCGCCTTTGGCAAAGCGGGCCATTGCTTCGGGGTTGGCAAGGAAGCGGCCTTGGTAGCTTAGAAAGATCATCGCGCCATCGTCTGTCTTCAGCGTCAGGCGCACGTCGATCACCATCACGCCATCGGGGCGGTTAATCACCCAGTCGTTGCCGGGCAGGACTGCTCCGTTTAGCCGCTCTCCGGTGAAGGTTCCGCCGGTGACCGGCACAATCCGGCGCAGGCCGGCGGGGGTCTGGCCGATGACGGTCATTCCGGCGAAATCGACAGTCAGGGTCATCGTGATGAGGTGGCGGTGTTGCAATATGATCATTGCACAGTGGCTAGCATCGCGGCAGAATGTGCGCAAAGGGAGAGTGACATGGACGATATCATCGCGCCCGATATAATAGCCAGACGTCCGGGGCCTTCGGTGCAGGAGGTGTTTGCCACCGACACCAACCCAGCGCCCGATATCATGTGCAACGAGAGCCCGGCTGCGGGCCAGAGCAGCGATGACGTTAGTGCAGAGCGCTATTTTTCACGGGACTGGCATGAACGCGAGATCGAGAAAGTCTGGCGCAAGACGTGGCAGCTTGCCTGCCGGCTCGAATATATCTCCAATGTCGGCGACCATATGGTTTACGAGATCGTCCACGACTCGCTGATCGTTATCCGCACCGGCCCCGACGAAATTCGCGCCTATGTGAACAGCTGTCTGCACCGCGGCACCCTTTTGCGCACCGAAGGCGGCTGTGTAAAGCAACTGCGCTGTCCGTTCCACGGCTGGACATGGAATCTCGACGGCAGGCTGACCGTCATTCCCGGACAGTGGGATTTCCCGCAGGTCGACAAGGCAGCAATGAACCTGCCCGAGGCCAAGGTCGGGACATGGGGCGGGTTTGTGTTCGTCAATTTCGATCCCGATTGCGAGCCGCTGGACAGCTATCTCGAAAATCTGCCCGAACATTTCGCAGCCTTTGGTCTGGAGGACCGCGATGTGGCGGCGCATGTCGCCAAGATCATGCCGTGTAACTGGAAACTGGCGATGGAGGCCTTTGTCGAGGCCTATCATGTGCCGAGCGCGCACCCGCAGGTGCTTGGTTATTATGGCGATTCCAACACGCAATATGACGTGTGGCCGGGCGTCCGCCATGTCAGCCGGATGATCAGCGTGCAGGGCGTCGCCAGCCCTTCGAAACCAGCGACCACCCCCGAGCAAACCATCGAGGAAATGCGCCGCGATGTGCCATTCTTTGCCGGCAAGCCCATCGAAGTGGGCGAGGGCGAGACCGCGCGAGGCAAACTGGCGGAGCGCGCGCGCGAGAAGATTTCGCGCTCGATAGGGCGGGATATGTCAAAGCTGTCGGACAGCGAGTCGCTCGACCTTATCGAATACATGCTTTTCCCCAATATGGTGCCTTGGGGTGGGCAGGCGCTGCCGATCACCTATCGCTTCCGCCCCAATGGCGACGATCCCGAAAGCTCGATCATGGAGATCATGTTCCTGTTTTCGAAGGCACCCGACGGTTCGCATCCCGAACCAGCGAAAATGACAATGCTCGGCCCCGACCAGAAATGGGCTGACGCGCCGGAGTTAGGCTCGGCGGCAATGGTCGCGGATCAGGACACCGACAATCTGATGCGCATCCAGAAAGGCCTTCGTGCATCGAAGAAGCCCGGCGTCACACTGGCGCGCTATCAGGAAAGCCGCATCCGCCATTATCACGAGACGCTGGACGCCTATATGGGCGC
>JANMPK010000062.1:0-2449 GCA_031369825.1 Sphingomonadales bacterium | reverse complement strand
CTTATGAAAACCCGATCCCCAACCGCGCCCTTGCGACAGGACAATCATCAGGAACCCGACAAACGCATAGCCATAGCTCGACCAGCTGTTCGCCGGCTGCATGATCAGCGCGCCGATACGAGGGAATTCGCAAAAGCAGCGCGTCGCTGTGCAGGTCGCGGGCGCATAGGCCGACCAGTCAGGGCCAAGCGCAGACAGAAGCAGCCAGATGGCGGCCACCGACAGCAAGGTGAGGGCGGCGGCGAACGCAATTTGGCGGCGCGATATGAACAAATGGGCGTTCCTTTCAAATATATGATTACCCGTATGTTCTGATTATGCCATTCAAATCGGGGTTTTTGCTTGAAACACGTTAATCCTATCCAGAGCTTTCTGCTTTAGGGCTGCTGATGTCAGGAGACATTTGTCATGAAGTTCGTTTTACTCCACTCACGCGGCGGCGATTATATGGTTGTTGCGGCAAACGTCGCTTGGCTGCGTTCTGCCGAGAATGGCCAGACCCAAGTCGGGATGGTCGGCGGGCAGCCTCTGTTGGTTGCCGGCACCATTAACGAGACCGCCGCGACATTGTTGGCGGGCGGGGTTGTTGCAGGCTAATTTTATGCGCTCTTATCATGATGAGGACAATGCCAAATAACCATATTGGTTATTTGTTCTTGACATAATGTCTGAAATAGAACATAATACGAACACTGATGGAGCCTGCTGAGTCGGCAGGCATTTTCAAAGGAGTTCACAAAAATGGAAAATACATCGACGCCTGACCAGACAGGTCGTGTGGCGCCTGTCCGAACTGATGCTGGGCAAGGACCCGGTGGTGCCAAGAATCAGCTTGCTGTGATGCACTGTCCAGGCGAGTCCATCTGCTGATAATATGTTAAGTTGCGCAGTAAATATGCGGGTAGCGCTATCAGTTGTATTGTTTTAGGCGCGGTGCGAGTCAGCTATTCCGGGGAGAGAATAATTTGGACCAAGGCATAAATTTGCGTGACCGGGCAAGCGGCTTTGCGTTTTTGGCAGGCTGCGCAGCGGTGACCATTGGCGTGCTGCTGCATTTGCCGATGTTCTGGATGGGCAAGGACATGGGCTTCCGCATGGTCAACATGCCGATGGATACCGGCATGATTGTAGGGATGTTCCTGATCGTCGGAGGAATTGCAGTTGCCGCATGGGGGCTGCTCCCTAAAAATGTTAAAGCGCAAATAGAGGCGTCACGCCATATCAGCGTCGCCGCACCCGAGGATGCACCGCTGTCGGCGGCGCACTGGCGGCTCATGGCTGTGCTGGTTGTTGCGTTAATCATCGATATTATGAAACCTGCGTCATTGGGCTTCATCATGCCGGGGATGACTGCCGAATACGGGGTGCCGAAAGCAATAGCATCGCTTGTGCCCTTTGCCGCACTTGCGGGGACGGTGACCGGCTCGATTATCTGGGGCATTATCGCAGATATTTACGGGCGCAAGGCATCAATATTGCTGTCTGCGGTGATGTTTGTTGGCACATCAATTTGCGGCGCGATGCCGTCGCTTGCCTGGAATATTGCCATGTGTTTTCTTATGGGCGCTGCGGCCGGCGGAATGTTGCCGGTGACCTATGCTCTGCTCGCGGAAATCATGCCTTCGAAGCATCGTGGCTGGGCACTGGTTCTGGTCGGCGGGCTTGGCGCGGCCGGTGGCTATTTTGCCGCAAGCGGCTTTTCCGCATGGCTTGAGCCAATATTTAGCTGGCGCATATTGTGGCTGCTTAACCTGCCGACCGGATTGATCCTGTTGTTTATGGGTAGTCTGATACCCGAATCGGCAAAGTTCCTGCTCGCGCGAGGACGCAGGGCAGAGGCGCGGGCCGTAATGGCCCGGTTCGGCACGCAAAGCCATCAACATGGTGATGAAGAGGAGGATATCGACTTCACGCCGGTTCATGCCACAGGGCATTCGACGACAGGCCATTCGATAGGCGGGCTTTGGTCCAGAGGCTTTCTCGGCAAAACGTCTGCGCTCAGCACCCTCGCTATCGCGTGGGGCCTGATAAATTTTGGCCTGTTGCTGTGGCTGCCTGCTGACCTAGTCGCCAAGGGGCATTCGATGTCGGTTTCGTCGGCGCTCCTCGCGCAATCGGCGCTGATCGCCTTTCCGACCGTGTTTGCCGTCGCTTTTCTATACAGCCGCTGGAGTACGAAATGGTCGTTGGTCACCGCTATGCTGGTGACGTTGCTCGGTCTGGTCGGGACGTTGTTGATCGACACCTATGCGAGTATCAGTCCCGTGCTGCCTATCGCCCTGCTGATTATCGGATCGAACGGGATATTGGCCATTCTCCTGCCATATGCGGCTGAAAGCTATCCGCTGCACATCAGGGGCAGGGCGACCGGATGGATCGCCGCGTGCACCAAAGCTGGCGGCCTTATGGCGCAGGGACTTAGCATTTCAGCACTTGTGCCGCCTCTGGG
>JANMPK010000057.1:0-6495 GCA_031369825.1 Sphingomonadales bacterium | reverse complement strand
ACCGTGCACATAACGCCGTGTTAAATCACCCGGTCGCCAGAACAGCATCGGTAACGTGCGCCAGATTTTGCCGTCGAAATGCAAGACGCTGTGGAGGAAATCATGGCCGAAGGCATGCAACGTGCGGTGAACATGGCCTTTCTGTCCACAGGCATGGCAATGCGCGCCGATCAGTGCAGTGCCGCAATTCAGGCACGTGCTATCCTGATGCGGCTGTCCCTCGCCAGCATCTGGTTCAACCGCCCGCGCAACCACTGCGCCGGTCAAGATATCCGCTACCCCTGCAATATCACCGCTCATCGCCGCGATGTATCAAGGCCGGCATCATTTGCCAAAAGAAAAGGCCCGGGAACTAGCCGGGCCTGTTTCAACAACAATATATATTTGTATTACCGGTCGTAGTCGCGCTGGACCCCGGCACCACGCGCAGGGGCGGCGGCAGTCAGCCGCAATGCTTCAGCCGACAAGCTGATCGAGCCAATTTCATCAGGCGCTTCGTCTTCATCGACCTGAACTTTTTGCAGCGACTGGATGACACCTTCTTGCAGATGGTCGGGACGCACGGTTTCTTCGGCAATTTCGCGCAAAGCCACAACCGGATTTTTGTCACGGTCACGGTCAATGGTCAGTTCGGCACCGCCCGAAATCTCGCGTGCGCGTTCTGCCGCAATCAAAACGAGGTCGAAACGGTTGGTAACCTTATCAATGCAATCTTCAACGGTAACGCGTGCCATGCTGGCTCCTGATTCTCGGATAATGTCGGAAAGTTGAGCGCAGGTAGGGCGCGGAGGGGCAAATGTCAATGAAAACGCCGTGCTGCTTGTGCCGCTTAAGGATCGACACTAGGTCAATGGCATGGCGACACAGCGCACCAAATCAAAGCTGCCCGGCGTGGCATTCAGCGTCGCCGGGCATGAACTGCATTTGGTGCACTCACCCGAAGACCGTTTGCAGGCGGTTCTCACATTGATCGAAAACGCGAAGACATCGGTGCGGATGTTCTTTTACATGTTCGGTAGCGATGCAACGGGCCGCGAAGTGTTGGGCGCATTGACCAGCGCAGCTGAGCGAGGTGTGCGCGTTCAGTTGATTATCGACAGCTTTGGTTCGGGTGACACGGCGCATTCATTTTTTGATCCGCTGGTAAAGGCGGGTGGGCAATATCATTGTTTCAGTTCGCGCTGGGGCTTTGGATATTTTATCCGCAACCACCAGAAAATCCTGATCGCCGATGACAAGCATGCCCTTGTCGGCGGGTTTAACATCACCGACCAATATTTCGGCCGTAAGGGCGATGAAAGCTGGGAGGATTTGGGGATAATCGTTTCCGGCGCAGAGGTTTCCCATCTGAACGGATATTTTGATGCCTTGGACGCCGTATCCAACGACGGGATGGTCCGGTTTCGCAGTATTCGTGCGATCATTCAAAGCTGGAAGCCCGGTGATGGTGCCGTGCAATGGTTGCTAGGCGGCCCAACCAACCGGATATCGCCGCTAGGCCTGGCACTAAAACGTGCGCTGGAAACCGCAAAGCGGCTGGACATCATATCCGCCTATTTTTCGCCCTCGCAAACAGTATTGCGGCGGATTGCTAAGGTAACTCGGCGAAAAAAGGGTTCGCGGCTGGTCATGGCAGGCAAGAGCGATAATGGCGCGACGATTGGCGCGGCGCGGCTGCTTTACCGCTACCTATTGAAACGCAAGGCAAGAATTTACGAATATCAAACGCGTCCGCTGCACATGAAGTTATTGGTGATCGACGATGCGGTTTATATCGGCTCGGCCAATCTCGATGTGCGCAGTCTGTTTATCAATCTGGAAATCATGGTGCGTATTGCCGACGCCGATTTCGCCGCGCACATGCGTGGGTTGGTCGACAATATGGTGGCAGATTCACTGGAACAGACCCGAATATTGCTGAAACGCCGCGACAGTTGGTGGAGCCGGTTCAAATCAGGTTTGGCATATTTTCTGGTGAACTCGGTCGACTATAGCATCGGCCGACGGGTCAAATTCGGATTGCTCAGCAACAAATAGGCTGCACCCTATTCCTTCCAGCCCCAGAACAGGTGGCAAGGCAGTATATTCCAAGCTTCAAAACCGCTGTCGATCCGGGTAAAATGCGGGGCCATGAAGTCACGGGCGCGGGCGCGGAATTGGTAGACAAGGAAAGCGCCGCCCGGGCGGATGGCCCGTGCAGTTGCTTCGGCAATCACCGGGCCAAGATTATTGGGCAATGTCGAAAATGGCAGGCCAGACAAAACATAATCGGCATGCTGGAAACCGAACTGCGCGATGATCTCGTTTACGTCAGCTGCCGAACCATGCACCGCGATAAACCGGCTGTCGCGGATGGTTTTGCGCAGATAGTCGATAAAATCAGGGTTGAGATCGATCACTAACAAGGTCGCATCGGGCCGCATCCGGTCGAGCACCGGCTGGCAAAAGGTGCCGACACCCGGACCATATTCGACAAACAGTTTGGTGTTGTCCCAATCGACTGGCGCCAGCATCTTTTTCACGGTGCGATCAGACGACGGGATGATCGATCCCACCATCACCGGATGCTTGACGAATCCTTTGAAAAACACACCCCAAGGGCCAAAAAAACGGCTGACCCGGCTTTTGACACGGTCCAGCATTTGGGTTTTGGCCAGTGAAGATGAAGTCATTAATTCTGCCCGGCAATTGTTTATGTCTAAGCGTCTGCCCTCGCAAATATAGCCCTGCTATGCAACCGCATTAAGCATTAAACTGCTCCGCAAAGGTTGCGTTCCACCTTAAAATCCCCTTATGCGCAAGATATGGCAACGCTTCCCAAAGGCAGCTCATCGGTGATTTTCATCGCGCAGCGCACGACTGAGGATGACAAGGGCTATGCCGCCGCAGCGATGACGATGGATGCACTCGCCACCCAGCAAAAGGGATATCTGGGTATGGATTCGGTGCGCGGTGCAGACGGTTTAGGAATCACGGTCAGCTATTGGGCGAGTGACGCCGATGCCAAAGCATGGCGCGACCATCCCGATCATGCAGCAATCCGCGATGCCGGGCGCGACCGATGGTATTCGAGCTATAGCCTGCATGTTGCCGAAGTGACGCGCAGTTATGACTGGCAAAAGCCATGAACGCAGTTCCGGCAATTCCCAATAGCCGCGTCGTCGTGCTGTTTCTGGTGATGCTGGTCGCCGCCGCCGGTAACACCGCGATGCAATCGGCGTTGCCCGCCATCGCCAGCCAGCTCGACATGCCCGATGTCTGGGTTTCGCTGGCGTTTAGCTGGTCGGCTCTGCTTTGGGTCATCACCGCCCCTAAATGGGCGCGGATGTCAGACAAGCGCGGTCGCAAGTCGCTGATGACACTGGGAATGATTGGTTTCATTTCGTCAATGGGTCTGTGCGGGTTGGTATTATGGCTGGGCCTGGCCGGAATAATCGGGCCGGTGGTGACGTTTTCCGTGTTTGCAATCTGCCGCAGCCTATATGGCGGATTTGGGTCGGCCGCACCGCCAGCCGTCCAAGCCTATGTCGCCGCGCGCACCGAACGCGCCGAACGCGCCAAAGCGCTGTCGTTACTGGCATCTTCGTTCGGCGTCGGCACAGTGATCGGCCCGGCTATTGCGCATTATCTAATTTTCCCTCCGTTCGGGCTAGCCGGACCGCTCATAGTGTTTGCGCTTTTTGGTGTTGGCGTCTTGATCGCGCTCCATTGGCATCTGCCCAATGACACCCCACGTTTCGCAGCGCGAGGGGCGGTTGCAGCTTATCCCAATTCAGCTTCAATGAACGCACCCGATACCGAAAACGCCGAAGGTCAGGCGCTCGATTCGGCGATGCTGCCGACAGAGGAAGTGCGTTTGAAATGGCGTGATGAGCGGCTGGTGTCATGGCTAGCCGCAGGACTAATTGGCGGCCACGCACAGGCAATTTTGCTCGGCGTGGTCGGCTTTTTGGTGCGTGACCGGTTGGGGTTGCACGACCTCCCGATGGAGGCGGTACAGGCCAGCGGATCGGTGATGCTGATCGGCGCGATGGCGACTTTGCTCGCGCAGTGGGGGCTGATCCCGATATTATCACTCGCCCCGCGTAGTTCGGTGCTGCTGGGGTCAGTGTTGGCGCTCATCGGCGTCGTCCTTACCGGCATCAGCCACGACTTTTACGGTATCAGCACCGGATTTGCGATTGCATCCTTGGGCTTTGGCCTGTTCCGCCCCGGCTTTACCGCTGGCGCGTCGCTTGCGGTCCGCCGGCATGAACAAGGCGATGTGGCGGGCAAGATCGCCTCGATCAACGGTGCCGCTTACATCGTCGCCCCCGCCATTGGCGTTGCATTGTTTAACTATTGGGAACCGCTGACCTTTGCCCTAACGGCGCTGGCGTTGGTGTTCCTGATTGTCTGGGGCCGAAAGGCATTGGTGGTGCCGGTTTGATCTCAAGGTTCGTGCTTCGAATCCCTCACTGGTTTCATCATGCCTGGCGACACAAAGCCCATGCCTTGCGGTTGCAATGCCGCCGCTTTGAGCTTGGTTTCCATCGCGCCATATTCTTCTTCCATTTCGACCGTCACCGTCGCGCGTGAGGCATTTAGCGCTTGCGAGAAATGCCTCATCAGCACTTCGGTTGCATCATTGTCAGACTCGCGGAGCGCAAACAGACCAGCGCGCCGGACCAAATCCTCAAGATCGGCTCCGGTATAACGGTCGGTGCGTTCGGCAATAACATCGAGATCGACATCTTTACCCAGCGGCATTTTCGCAGTGTGAATGCCCAATACCCGCCGCCGTCCTTTGGCATCGGGGACGGTCACATAGACCAGCTCGTCAAAACGGCCAGGCCTGAGCAGCGCCGGGTCGAGTAACGTCGGCCGGTTGGTTGCGCCAATCACCACCACCGACTGCAATTCCTCCAGTCCGTCCATTTCAGCAAGAATCGTGTTGACCACCCGCTCGGTCACTTGCGGCTCGCCGCGCCCACCGCCGCGTGCCGGGGCAAGGCTATCAATTTCGTCGAAGAATATAATACAAGGCGCAACCTGCCGCGCGCGGGCAAACAGGCGGGTAATTTGCTGCTCGCTTTCGCCATACCATTTGGACAAGAGGTCGGACGATTTTACTGCAATGAAATTGGCTTCAGCCTCACGGGCAACCGCCTTTGCAAGCAAGGTCTTGCCGGTTCCGGGCGGGCCATAAAGCAGAAATCCCTTCGCCGGGCGGATACCCAACCGCCGGAACGCGTCGGGGTTGCGTAGCGGCAATTCAACGCCTTCCTTTAAGCGCATCTGCGCCTCGTCGAGCCCACCAATATCTTCCCAGCGAACATCGGGGGCCTGCACCATCACCTCGCGCATTGCCGATGGCTGGACGCGCTTAAGCGCTTCGAAAAAGTCGTCACGGGTGACCTTTAGCGATTCCAGAATTTCCGGCGCAATCGAGCCGCTGGCCAAATCCAGCTTGGGCATGATCCGCCGCACTGCCTCTATCGCGGCTTCACGGGTCAGCGCAGACAAGTCAGCGCCAACAAAACCATAAGTCGTACGCGCCAGTTCCTTCAGATCAACGCGCGGCCCGAGCGGCATCCCGCGTGTGTGGATCGCCAGTATCTCACGCCGTCCGCTTTCATCGGGCACACCGACGATGATCTCGCGGTCGAACCGGCCGGGTCGCCGCAGTGCCTCGTCAATCGCTTCGGGCCGGTTGGTCGCCGCAATCACCACTAGATTAGTACGCGGTTCAAGTCCGTCCATTAACGTCAGCAACTGTGCCACCAGCCGCTTCTCTGCTTCGCCATGCACCTGGTCGCGTTTCGGCGCGATTGAGTCGATCTCGTCGATAAACAGGATTGACGGCGCGGCCTTGGTCGCGGCCTCGAACACCTCGCGTAACTTTTTCTCAGACTCCCCGTAAGCCGAACCCATGATTTCGGGGCCATTGATCAGGAAAAACTCGGCCTCGCTCTCATTGGCCACCGCGCGTGCCAAACGCGTCTTGCCGGTTCCGGGCGGGCCGTGCAGCAAAACACCACGCGGCGGATCGACACCCAGCCGGGTAAACAGTTCGGGATAACGCAGCGGCAATTCAACCATTTCTCGCAACTGCTTGATGGTGTCGCCCATGCCGCCCAAGTCATCATAGGTAACATCGGCGCGCCTGCCATCCTTGGCCTCGGCAAATTCGGCGCGCAGCTCAACCTCGGTATCATTGTCGATATGGACGATGCCCTTGGGAACGGTCGAAACCACCGTCAGGCGAATTTCGGCGAGCGCAAAGGCAGGAGCAGCAAGCATCTGGCGAAGTTGCGGCGGCATATCATCGGGCGCGACACGCTGCTGACCGTGTGTGGCAACCACGTCGCCCGCCACTACCGGCCGCCCCAAGAAGCTGCGTTTCAACGCTTGCGATGGTCCTTCCAAGCGGATTTCGCGTTGCGCCGGGGCAAAGATCACCTTGGTCGCCGGTTTCGATTCGACCTTGCGCAGTTCGACCTGATCGCCTGCCCC
>JANMPK010000044.1:0-3105 GCA_031369825.1 Sphingomonadales bacterium | reverse complement strand
TCTGCTTTGGCGTCGAAGGCGACCGGCTTCCCCATCGCCAAGGTCGCGGCGAAGCTGGCGGTGGGCTATACGCTCGACGAGATTACCAACGACATCACCGGCGCGACGCCCGCGTCGTTCGAGCCGACGATTGATTATGTCGTCACCAAAATCCCGCGTTTTGCCTTTGAAAAGTTCATGGGGGCGGAGCCGTTATTGTATACAGCGATGAAATCGGTGGGCGAGGTGATGGCGATTGGCCGCAATATCCATGAGAGTATGCAAAAGGCGCTGCGCGGGCTGGAGACGGGGCTTTCGGGGTTCAATTACATTGATGCGCTCAAGGGCGCGTCGAAGGACGAGCTGTCTGCCGAACTGAGCCGCGCGACGCCCGACCGGTTGCTGGTCGCCGCGCAGGCCTTGCGTGAGGGCATGAGCGTTGCGGAAATCCACGCGATTGCGAAGTTCGACCCGTGGTTTCTGGAGCGGCTTGAGGAAATCATCGCTGCTGAAAATTACGTCAAGACGAATGGCCTGCCCAATGGCCCCGAAGCGCTCCGCCGCCTGAAAGCAATGGGCTTTTCGGACAAGCGCCTCGCGTTTCTGGCGGTCGAATCGCTCAATTTGCGTCCCGGTATGGAAACTGCTGTGCGGCATGGGTCAGGCATCGCCATGCAAGCCGCGCGCGCAATGGCTGGTGCGGTCACAGAGAGTGAAGTCCGCGCGCTACGCCACAAGCTAGGCGTGCGCCCGGTATTTAAGCGCATCGACACTTGCGCCGCCGAATTCGAGGCGAAAACGCCGTATATGTATTCGACCTATGAAGCGCCCACGTTCGGCACACCGGAATGCGAAAGCCAGCCTACCGACCGCGAGAAGATCGTCATCCTAGGTGGCGGACCGAACCGCATCGGGCAGGGGATCGAGTTCGACTATTGCTGCGTCCACGCCTGCTTTGCGCTGGCGGATGCGGGTTACGAGACGATCATGGTCAACTGCAACCCCGAGACGGTTTCGACAGACTATGACACCAGCGACCGGCTGTATTTCGAGCCGTTGACCGCCGAAGATGTGCTGGAAATCCTGCATGTCGAACAACAGAACGGTACGCTGAAGGGCGTGATCGTCCAGTTCGGTGGCCAGACGCCGCTCAATCTGGCCAAAGCGCTCGAAAAAGCAGGCATCCCGATCCTTGGCACCTCGCCCGACGCCATCGACTTGGCCGAAGACCGCGAGCGGTTCGCCGCGCTCGTCAACAAGCTCAAGCTGAAGCAGCCCGAAAACGGCATTGCGCGCAGCCGCGAGGAGGCAATCGCAGTCGCTGACAATATTGGCTACCCAGTGCTGATGCGGCCATCCTACGTCCTTGGCGGTCGCGCCATGGAAATTGTCGACACGCAGGCGCAGCTGGAAAATTATATCCAGACCGCAGTGATCGTTTCGGGCGACTCGCCGGTGCTGATCGACAGTTATTTGCGCGACGCTATCGAAGTAGATGTCGATGCGATTTGCGACGGCAACGATGTAGTAGTTGCCGGAATTCTGCAACATATCGAAGAAGCTGGCGTCCATAGCGGAGATTCGGCCTGCACCATCCCGCCCTATAGCCTGCCTGCCGACATCATTACCGAAATCCGCCGCCAGACCGAGCTTCTGGCACGCAATCTGCACGTCCTAGGCCTGATGAACATCCAGTTCGCGGTCAAGGACGGCGAAGTCTACCTCATCGAAGTCAACCCGCGCGCATCGCGGACCGTGCCCTTCGTCGCCAAGGCCATCGGCGCGCCCATCGCCAAGATCGCCGCACGCGTCATGGCGGGCGAAAAGCTCAAGGACTTGCCGCCAATCAACCTCGACATCGACTATATCGCGGTCAAGGAAGCGGTTTTCCCCTTCGACCGCTTCCCTGGCGTCGATCCGGTGCTTTCGCCCGAAATGAAATCAACCGGCGAAGTCATGGGCATCGACCGCGATTTCGCCACCGCCTTTGCCAAAAGCCAGATCGGCGCTCGGATGCCGCCGCCAATGTCGGGCAAATTGTTCGTCTCGGTCAAGGACAGCGATAAGCCAGTGATCGTCCCTGCGGTGAAACAGGCCATTGAGTGCGGCTTCACCGTCTGCGCGACTGGCGGCACGGCGGATTATTTGCTCGCGCAAGGCATCGAGGTCGAGCGCGTGAACAAGGTCGCGCAGGGCCGTCCGCATATCGTTGACAAGATCAAGGACGGCGAAATCCAGTTGATTTTCAACACCACCGAGGGCTGGCAGTCCTTAAAAGACAGCGAAGAAATCCGCCGTTCCGCGCTTGTGGGCAAGGTTGCGCAGTACACAACCGCTGCAGGAAGCGTCGCCGTGGCACAGGCGATTGCGTCACTCCAGCAACGTCCGCTTGAAGTTCGGCCACTTCAGGACTATTATTAAGCCAGCAGTATCTCTCCCCCACATTTGAACTGCATGCCGGATGGAGCGTAGGGCCCCGCCGGTAGGGACTTTTTTGACGTTAGGACTTATGCTCATGGCGAGCTTTGAAAAATATCCGATGTTGGCCGAAGGCTATGAAAAGCTGACCACCGACTTGAAACGGCTCCGCGAAGAGCGCCCGACGATTGTTGATGCAATCGAAGAAGCGCGCGCCCACGGCGACCTGTCGGAAAACGCCGAATACCACGCCGCCAAGGAACGTCAGGGTCAGGTCGAAGCGACGATTGGTGACATCGAAGACAAGATCGGCCGTGCGCAGATTATCGATCCGACGACATTATCGGGCGATAAAATCGTGTTCGGCGCGACTGTCACGCTGATGGATGAAGACGACAAACCCGTGCGTTATCAGCTTGTCGGTGAGACCGAGGCCGATGCGAAGGCCGGACGAATTTCCTATAACTCGCCGCTGGGCCGCGCGCTTATCGGGCGCGTGGTTGATGACGAGGTCGAGGTGACGGTGCCGTCTGGCGATAAGTTTTACCTTGTTTCGAAGATTGAATTTGTTTGAGCAATCGGCTTTGACTCAAACTCCCCTGGTCCGTTCGTGTCGAGCGAAGTCGAGGCACCGGCAGTTGGTGCAAGACGGATGGGTGTCTCGACGATGCTCGACACGAACGGACCAGGGTAAGGGTGCGTCATAAT
>JANMPK010000042.1:0-3663 GCA_031369825.1 Sphingomonadales bacterium | reverse complement strand
TAGAATTCTATCCTCGATATGGACGAGCGCCTGTATAGTTGGTGATATAGTCGTTCGTTCAGCGCCTGATAAGGAAGCGGTCCATAATATGTCCAGCATGGTAAAGCATCTCATTTCGGCAGCAGCCGTCATTCTTCCCGCATTTGCAGCTTATGCACAGACAACAGCACCGGAAATTGTGTGGCAGCGAGGCACCGGTACGAACACTGCAACGGGCATCCCGACCCAAATGGCCGACATCAGCGAAGGCAACATCCCCGCCGCGCTCCAACGGTGGAAGATGCTCAGCGAGTCTCCCAATTACAGCTTCGGCGAATATGCGTCGTTCCTGATCATGTACCCCGACTGGCCAGATAGCGACGCAATGCGTAAAAATGCCGAGCAGGCGATTGACTTGGGTGCTTATTCGCCCAACCAAGCGGTTGCTTATTTTGACCGGTTGCCGCCGCTGAGCAATAGCGGCCGTGCAAAATATGCACTGGCGCTGGAAACCACGGGCGACAAAGCCCGTGCCGAAGCTGTCGCACGCGAGGCATGGCGCGGCGGCCCGCTAACAGACGATGACGAGGCACGGTTGCAACGGATGGTTGGCGCAAAACTGTCAGCTGCTGACCATGATGTACGTATTGACCGTCTGCTCTGGGCGGGCGCAACACGTGCCGCAGAACGCCATATCGCTTTTGCTTCACCAGCCCGGCGCCCGGCATTCATTGCAATATTGGCAACCAAGCTGAAAAGCCCGGACGCTTCGATCAGGGTGCAAGAAGCGGGCAGCACTGTAAGAGGCGAAGCTAGCTTTCTCGCGGCACAGGCCGATCAACTACGCGCATCTGGTAACAGCTATGCGGCGCGCGAATTATTGGCCAATCGGGCAAACTTGGTGGCACCAGCCCCGGTGTTGAAGGATTGGTACAAACTGCTCCTCACTTATGCGCAAGCTGCTGCAAATGACGGTCAGTATGATGTCGCTTACCGAATTGCGTCGCGTGTCGATGATGCGCTGCCGCCAGGTCTGGTAATGGTCGATCAGGATCTGACGACGCGCGATCATTACACCAGCCTGACTTGGCTGGCGGGGGCACTTGCGCTGGACCGGCTGGGTCGTCCGCGCGACGCTGTTGCGATGTTCAGCCGCTATGCAGCGGCGGCCAAGTCGCCGCAAACACGTTCAAAAGGGCTACATTGGGCGGGCAAAGCCGCTGCTAAAAGCGGTGACCAGACGGGTGCCGCGCGTTACTACAACGATGCGGCAGTTTATTATGACAGCTTTTTCGGACAATTATCACTCGAACAATTAAAACGTCCTCTGCCACCTGTGCCAGGCGTTGCAATCTCGCCTCCACCTCTGGCTGATGCAAATGCGCCATCGGTGTATCTGGCAGCGTCACTTGCAACAAAATATGGCAGCTGGAAAGACCAGAGCAATTTCCTTCGCACCATTTCAAAAAATGCAAAGACACCAGCAGATTTCGTCGGCGCGATTGGCTTATCCAAAAAAATCAACCGACCCGATTTGGCGGTTATGGCCGGACGAAATGCACGCTATTTCGGCTATGCAGACTTGGTCGGGATCGGTTACCCGACGGTCAATGTCCCTGCGTCGCAAAGCCATAATTGGACGCTTGCCCACGCCATCATGCGACAGGAGAGCCAGTTCGATAAAGCTGCGGTCAGCCATGCAGGCGCGCGTGGTTTAATGCAGCTGATGCCCGGCACTGCGCGCGAGACTTCCGGCAAGATTGCGATGGCCTATCGACCAGATGCGTTGACCGTCGACACCGACTATAACATCCAGCTTGGATCGACCTATATCCAGCGGATGCTCGATTATTATGGCGGGAGCTACCCATTGGCGATTGCTGCTTATAATGGCGGGCCGGGCAATGTGAACAAATGGCTGAAAGCATATGGCGACCCCCGCACCGGCAGCATCGGCATGATGGAATGGATCGAAAAAATTCCGCTGACCGAAACCCGTGACTATGTTTACCGCGTGCTCGAAAATGCGGTGATGTATGACCATCTGCATCCCGAGCGGGCGCGGGTGCGGTCGGCAACGCCGCTCAGCACCTATCTGGGCAAATCGACACCAGGGTGACATAGCAGCGTTCATGGAGCGCACTAACCCTATAACTCCTTCCGGATTCGCAGCATTGCGCGCGCGTTATGAGCAATTATTTGCTGTCGAACGTCCTGCTGTCGTCGAGATTGTCCATTGGGCGGCAGGCAATGGTGATCGCAGCGAGAATGGCGATTACATCTACGGCAAACAGAAACTGCGCGCCATCGACCGCGAACTGGGTCAGCTTTCGAAAAAGATGAAGGTCGCCAAAGTGCTTGATCCCAGCAATCAGAAGGATCGAAGCCGCGTGTTCTTTGGTGCAAACGTTACGCTTGCCGATATTGATGATGTCGAACGAATAGTTACTTTGGTCGGTGACGATGAAGCCGACGCGGGGGCGGGTCGTATTGGTTGGAACTCGCCGTTGGCGCGCGCACTACGCGGTGCGAAGATCGGCGATGTGAAAACGGTGATCTTGCCGACCGGCCCCAAGGAATGGGAAGTTATCGGGATTAGCTATCCCTTAGGCGAGTAACCCAAAGCATCATTCGCCATCTTCATAATCTCCGCATCCACCTCCGGAAAATCCTGCGGCGCGCTGGATTCGATCTCTTTGACAACATGTTGCAACACCGCGATCCGCGCCGCTTTTTGGTTGTTACCATCAATCACCGTCCACGGTGCCCAGCGCGTATCGGTGCGCGCGAACATATCCGCCATTGCCGCCAGATAATCCTCACGCTTGTCGCGGTTGCGGAAATCCTCCGCCGTTACCTTCCAGCGCTTTGACGGATCATCAAGTCGTTCGGTCAGCACCTTATCCTGCGTTTTCTGTGTGATGTTCAAGAACAGCTTGATGATTTTGGTGCCGATTTCGCCCTGACGCGATTCGAATTCGTTGATCTCGTCATAGCCGCGATGCCATTCTGCTTCATTGCAAAAGCCCTCGACACGTTCGACCAGCACGCGGCCATAATGGCTACGGTCTAAAATATTGATTTCACATCTGCCGGGCAATTTGTTCCAGAAGCGCCAAAGGAAATGCTTATCCTTTTCTTCCGGAGTAGGTGCGGAAATCGGGTAGACTTGGAAGTAACGCGGGTCGAGCGTCGTGGTTAGCCGCTTGATAGCCCCGCCCTTGCCTGCTGCATCCCACCCCTCGACAACAATCAGTGTGCGTGCGCCGTGTAGAATATGAAGCGATTGCAGTTCGGCCAAACGATCCTGAAGTTTTTTCAGGTCGTCCTCATAATTGCCATCATATTTTTCGCCGGATTCGTAGTCCGATAGATCAATTGCCATGTTCATGTTTCAGCACCTTACGCGATGCGAAACAAGCGGTCTGGTGAGACCGTTCGATTCAGGGACAATCAAGTCTTTGGTGGCTGCTCCACAATCCGGATGTTCAACTCACGCAATTGCTTTGCGCTGACCGGCCCGGGGGCCGCCATCATCAGGTCTTCCGCCTTTTGGTTCATCGGAAACACAATGACTTCACGGATATTGGGTTCATCTGCCAGCAGCATGACCATACGGTCGATACCCGGCGCCGAGCCGCCATGCGGCGGCGCGCCCAGCTTGAACGCGTTGATCATTCCGGC
>JANMPK010000021.1:0-3615 GCA_031369825.1 Sphingomonadales bacterium | reverse complement strand
TGTTCTGTTCGGGATCGAGCACCTCAAGCAAAGCGGATGCTGGATCGCCGCGGAAATCCTGACCCAATTTGTCGATCTCATCGAGCAGGAACAACGGGTTCATTGTGCCTGCTTTTTTCAAGTTAGCCGCAACCTTGCCCGGCATCGAGCCTATATAGGTGCGTCTATGGCCGCGAATTTCGGCTTCGTCACGCACGCCGCCCAACGACTGGCGGATGAACTCACGCCCGCACGCTTTGGCAATCGAACGCCCAAGCGAGGTTTTACCGACACCCGGAGGGCCGACGAGGCAAAGGATCGGACCCTTCAATTTATTGGTCCGTGCTTGCACCGCCAGATATTCGACAATCCGGTCCTTGACCTTTTCCAGCGCAAAGTGATCTTCATCGAGCACGCTTTGCGCCTTGGCAATATCACGCTTCAGCTTCGACTTCTTGCCCCAAGGTATACCCAAGAGCGTATCGAGATAATTCCGGACAACCGTTGCTTCTGCCGACATCGGTGCCATGCCGCGCAATTTTTTCAACTCGGCAATGGCCTTGGATTTGGCTTCTTTCGACAGCTTAGTCGTTTCGATTTTGGTTTGAAGCTCGGCAATCTCATCGCCGCCCTCGCCCTCGTCGTTGCCGAGTTCGCGCTGGATCGCCTTCATTTGTTCGTTCAGATAATATTCGCGCTGGGTCTTCTCCATCTGGCGTTTGACGCGGCCACGGATCTTCTTTTCGACCTGTAAGACGCCGAGCTCACCCTCCATGAAGGCAAAGGCCATTTCCAGACGACGCAATGGATTAGCCTCGACCAGCAAAGACTGCTTATCCGACACCTTGAGCTGAATGTTCGCGGCAACGGCATCGGCCAGCGCCGCCGGGGTTTCGATCTCGCTCAACTGCACCGCGGTTTCGGAAGGCATTTTCTTGTTGAGCTTCGAATAATTTTCGAACTGCTCGGTAACTGAACGCATCAAGGCCGTTGCCTCTGGGCCTTCTGCCGCCTGTTCCTCGACCATCGAAATCCGCGCCTCGGCATAGTCGCTGCCATGTTCAACCAGTTCGCTTAGCTCCGCACGCTGCTTACCCTCAACCAACACACGCACGGTGCCGTCGGGTAGCTTTAACAGCTGCATGATCGTCGCGGTCACGCCAATTGTATAGAGGTCATCCATGTCCGGATCATCTTCGGCAGGGTCCAGCTGAGCAACGAGGAAAATTTCCTTGTCGGCGGCCATCGCCTTTTCAAGCGCAACCACAGATTTATCGCGGCCAACGAACAAGGGCACAATCATGCCGGGGAAGACAACGATATCGCGCAACGGCAACAGCGGAAGATTCAGTTCCATAGATACTCCAAACGGCGGTCCCAGACATCGGCAACAGACCTTAGCCAGCCCAATATGTGCGCAAATCCCCAGCTTTCAATGCAAAAGCGGCGAAGTGGCGCGATTAGTTGGGGAAAACGGCGCTTAGAATGGCAGTTTGAACCCTGCGGGCAATGGCAGTCCGCTCGACATCTTGGCCATTTCGGCATTGCTCGCCGCATCAGCCTTGTCGCGCGCATCATTAAACGCTGCTGTAATCAGGTCTTCGAGCATCTGCTTATCGGCGGGCACGATCAAGCTATCGTCAATCTCGACGCCTAATATGCGGCCCTTTGCCGTCGCGCGGACTTTGACCAAGCCACCGCCAGACACACCCTCAACATGAATATTATCAAGCGTGATCTGCGCTTGTTCCATCTGCACCTGGATATTCTGCGCAGCTTCTTGTGCCGCTTTGATCATGTCTTCCATGCTTTTCATGCACGTTTGCTCCATTTATCGTGTTCATCACCGTCGCTGTCGAGCAGCTCGGCATCGGGAAAGGCTGCGAAGGCCGCTTTGACCAGCGGCGATTCCATGATTGCGCGGCGACCGGCTTCAGCCTCGGCGCGCTCGGTTTCGAGCAACGTCGGTTGCGCGGCACCTTCGCGTTCCTCAAGCTCCCACTTGCTGCCGGTCACTTTAGCGAGCGCATCGCGGAGTTCGGCGACAAAGCCGGGTGCAACCGGTCCTGACAGCTGGTAAGCAAGCATTGGCGGTGCATAATCAACAACACGCAGCACATCGCGCAGGGTCATCTCTAAACTGACATAACCATCGCGCGCCAGCCGTTCGAGCATTGCGGGAAAATCAACCGGCATCAAAGTTTGCACAGTCGCAGATGGGGGCGTGACCGGCGCGGTGCCCGATGGCGGCGGTGGACTTGCGGCAAAACCGCCCTGCCCGATCATCTTCGCCAATTCGCCAGGATCGGGCAAAGTCGTCGCATGAATTACTCGTAACAGCGCCATATCGGTGGCGTCCAGAGGCATCACGGCGCGCGATACCTCTTCATGGCCCTTCAAAAGCAGCTGCCACAAGCGGTGCAGCGTCGGGAACGATAATCGGTCGGCATGTTCTTCGATGAGCGCCATTGCCTCTGCATCGAGCGCACCATCACGCGGCGCGCCAACCTTGGCTAAGGTCAGCCTGTGCACTTCGGCGAGCAAGCCCGACATCATCGCTAGCGGTTCAACGCCCAGAACATATTGCGACTTGGCCTCGGCCAGCATCGCCTGCGCATCACCGGCCAATATCAGCCCGAACAACCGCCGCACCGCGCCGCGGTCTGACAGCCCCAACATATCGCGGACCTGAGCCGCAGTAACTTTATCGTCGCCCTCCATATCGGCATGAGCAATTGCTTGGTCGAGGATCGAGAGACCATCGCGCACCGAACCCTCGGCAGCTTGTGCGATCAGCATCAGAGCTTCGGGTTCAGCATCCACCGCCTCCTTTACCGCAATTTCGGCAAAATGGCTGGCCAACCGTTCAGTCGGGATGCGTTTCAGGTCGAACCGCTGACAACGCGACAGAACGGTGACTGGCACCTTATTGACTTCGGTTGTCGCAAAGAGAAATTTGACATGCCCCGGCGGTTCTTCAAGCGTCTTGAGCATGGCGTTGAACGAGCTGTTCGACAACATATGGACTTCGTCGATAATATAAATTTTATATCGTGCGCTTACCGTGGAATACATGATCCCATCTAAAAGGTCGCGCATCTGCTCGACCTTGGTGTTCGATGCGGCGTCCATCTCGATAACATCGATATGACGTCCCTCGGCAATTGCAACACACGGTTCGCATACACC
Organism: Sphingomonadales bacterium; assembly: GCA_031369825.1. Classification (GTDB taxonomy): domain Bacteria; phylum Pseudomonadota; class Alphaproteobacteria; order Sphingomonadales; family Sphingomonadaceae; genus Sphingorhabdus_B. The sequence goes on along the minus strand of JANMPK010000021.1, from coordinate 447 downwards.
ACATGGGTCAATCGTTGGCCCGCCTTGGCCATCTGGGCCTTCGCAATTGAGCGCCTTGGCAATCAACCGCGCGGTAGAAGTCTTGCCCACCCCGCGCACACCGGTCATCAAGAACGCATGCGCCAGCCGGTCGCGCTTTATCGCGTTTCCCAGCGTCTGCACCATCGCATCCTGACCAATCAGCTCAGCAAAGGTCTGCGGCCGGTATTTGCGCGCGAGAACACGGTAAGCGGCTCCACCTGCCGCTACCGGCTTTGCCGCAGGCGGCATATCCAGTCCCAGCCCCAGTGCGTCATCGGCCATATCCGGGTCGCGCTCGGCAAGTTCAGGGTTCATGGAATCAGGCATTGGAATCACGTTAGGACGCTCATCAACAATTGTCGAAGCCTTCTCAACCAAGTTCTGTGAAAAATAGGAGCCGAATGACCCGCAGCGAATTCGTTGTGG
>JANMPK010000007.1:0-3691 GCA_031369825.1 Sphingomonadales bacterium | reverse complement strand
GATGACCGCTTCGACGCGCTCCTAAAGGCCATGACAGGCCCTAGCGCACAAAGCCCGTCATCAACTCGTCCAGCATCAAATGCGGAAAAGCCCGCCGATTGTGACGAAACTCAAACTCCCCCAGATACTTCGCAAGATGCTTCCCGCTGACGTGAATGTGAGTGCCGTTAATCGAGCGCTTTAACTGCGACCAAAAGCCTTCAACGCTGTTTACAGTCGTGCCGTCCTTGGCAACCCATTCATTGGCAGAGTGATTAACCCGTTGATGGCGATAGCCGCGCAATGTGATACTGCGATAAGATGTGTATTCATCGGTGTGCAGGATTGAACCCCGTGCCACGTTGGCTTCAATTTCAGCCCATAGGGCAGCGCGCTTTGTGTTCGGCACGATGGCCGTGACGACCTTGCCGCCCTTTTCGTGCATAGCCATTACTATAGTCTTGTTCGCGCGATAGTTGCCAAGGCCGTTGCGGATTGTGCCGCCGAAAAACGACTCGTCAACTTCAACCACCTTGCCAGCCCCGCCAATAAAGTCATCGCCATCAATCATCGCCATATATTTGCGAATTTCATGGCACATGCGCCACGCCGTCTTATAGGTCACGCCGATCTGGCGCTCAACTTCCTTTGCCGCAACGCCGCTGCGTGAAGTGGTGAACAGAAACATGACATGAAACCAGTCACGAAGGCTCGTGCGAGTGCGGTCAAAAGGTGTGTTGGCAGTTGGATAGACTTGCGCCCCGCAATGCTCGCAAGCGTATGAGCGACGAGCTTTGACGCGGTAGAACTTTGCATTCTTGCCACACCTCTCGCAATCGTGACGCTCACCAAAGCGAGTGCGCATAAGGTGGTCAAGGCAGCTTTCCTCGGTTGGGAAGCGGTCCATGAACTGGCGAAGGGTTGGGGATTTGCTTTTCATACATGTTGTATAACCCACATTCTTACTTGTCGCAAGGGGATAATTACTGCAACCTTGACGCGCCCTACTGTATTATGGCAGTAAGGCCCACAATGAAAAATGATGCCAAACCTGTCTATCTCAAACTCCGCGATGTGATTGCCGCTGCGATCCTCGACGGCGATTATAAGGAAGGCGATATGCTGCCGTCGGTGCGCGCATTTGCCGCCGATCAGGGTGCCAATCCGCTGACCGTGGCCAAGGCCTATCAATTGTTTCAGGACAGCGGCCTGGTCGATGTCAAACGCGGCGTCGGCCTATTCGTGGCTCCAGGTGCCACCACCAAGCTTAGAATTTTCGAGCGCGACCATTTTGTCAAAAATGTCTGGCCCGATGTGAAGGCACAGATGCACCGCGCGGGCATTGACCCTACTGAATTACTGGCGCTTAGCTAGCTTTCTTATACGCCGCTTTGGCACGGGCCAGCTCACGCGCTACCTGCACATTATCCGACATCATATTGGCCGCTTTCTGCAACAATTCTGCCGCAGCCTTCGGGCGTTTGCCGGACCTAAGCAATATCTGCCCGTAAACATGCGTGACCATCCTGTTGGCGGGGGCTATGCGGTAAGCAGTCGCGGCCTCGCGCGCCGCTATATCATGGTTCCCCGCGCCCGAATAAGCCCGCGCCAGATTGGCCAGCAATATGCTGTCATTATGGCCCACCCTGCTGCGGACCCGTTCGAGCAAGCCAATAGCATTTTTCCAGTCACCGGCATCAAGCGCGCGGTAACCCGCAAGACGCAAGGCCGTTAGACTGGTTGGATTATATGCCAGATAAGCCGCGAGTGTTTCGCCCGCGCCCTTATTATCCCCCGACCGATCAAGCGCGTCGACCAGCCGCAGCATCACCGGTTCGGTAAAACTGATCGCCCGTGCCTGTTGGTAGGCCGTGATTGCCTGTGGCAAACGACCTCGCGCAGTTTCGACATCGCCGACCAATATATGCGCGTCAGTCACACCCTGATTACCCGCCTGCAACCGCGTGGCTTCGGCAAAGGCGGTGTCAAGATCACCCGCCGCCATCAGCGCACGGATATAGGGCACTATCACGCGTGCATTATCAGGGGCGCGGCGCGCTTCGTCTGCGGCACCCGCAAGCGACATTATGTCGGTGAGTGGCAACGAGGGACGGATACTGGCCCGCATGGAGTCATCCAGTGCAGTCATAGCTCGCTCCGGTTGATCGGATGCCTCAAAACTACGCGCGGCCAGCATCAGACTGTAACTGTCAGCATCGCCGCGTTCGGCAATCGGGCGGATGGTATCGAGCGCATCCAACGGATTGCCCGCACGGTACAACGCTTGTGATAGCAACATCCGCACCTTCATATTGCGCGGCTGCATCGCAAGCAGGCGTTGTAACTGGTCGATCGCACGATTGAAATTGCCCAGCTCATATTCGCAAATCGCATCGAGCAGCATCGGCCCGGGCAGATCGGTGAACGGCGCACCTGCGCGCGGCAATATGCGCTTGGCAAGGTGGTAATTGCCGGCGCGCGCGGCAATCACCGCCTGCATGTAGAAGGCCCGCGGGTTGCGGCTGTCGAGCGAAATGATCTTGCGCGCGACTTTGAGCATGTCGACATTTCGCCCTGCCTCACCCAGCGTTAGGGCATATTCCTCTAGCAGCGGCACGTCACTGCCGTTGATCTGCAATCCACGTTCAAACCACGGCAAGGCTGCAACCAGCCCGAATTGTGATCGCATCAACCGACCGCGAAATTCCAGTGCGCGGACATTGTTGGGATCAAGCTTTAGCGCATAATCTACAGCGTCTATCGCCCCTTTTTGATCGGCCGCAACAAACCGCAAGCGCGCAAGATCGGTCCACAATAGGCTGTCTTTGGGTGAAAGCCTGACTGCTTCATCAAATGCTGCCTGCGATGCGGCAAAGTCGCCCTTGTCCATCTGCACCCGGCCCATGATCCGGGCGGCATACGCACGGTTGGCTTCAGGCATATCGGGATCGGCCAGCAAAGCCGCGGCCTTATCGAAATCCCCTTGCATCCAGTATGCCTGACCAAGCAGATGCTGCACTTTGGCTTGCGGCAGCCCCGCCGCAACCGCCCGCTCCAACGCCGATTGCGCGGTCAGCGGATCGAACAGTTCAAGCGACACTTTTGCCTGTGCAACCAGCGCATCGGTCCATTGCGGGTCTGCCTTAACGGCATTCATCAAGGCAACACGCGCGGCACGCAGATCATTTTGTTTCAGATAGTCCTGAGCCTCTGCGTAGGCAGCACGCGCGTCATGGTTGGGAGCGGCCATCAGCATCAAGCTGCTAAAGGCGCATCCTGTTAGGACCACCGCTAACAATATGGCGGCTTTGCCCCAACTGATCGGACGCAGAACCACTATTCGCCCCGGTCAGACCTGCAAGTCATATTGCTTGAGCAAATCATATAATGTTGGGCGGCTGATCCCGAGCAGCTTTGCTGCACTCGAAATATTGCCTTCGGTCCGCGATATAGCCCGCCGGATTGCCTTGCGGTCAGCAGCTTCTCGCGCGGCTTTCAGGTTGAGTAGAAACTCGTCATCATCCTCGTCACCGAACTCAAGATCATCGGCGGTAACAAACTTGCCGTCCGCCATGATCACCGCGCGTTTCATGCGGTTTTCCAGCTCTCGCACGTTGCCCGGCCACGGCCACTGGTCAACCGCAGTCAAGGCGCTGGTCGATAGCCCCTTGATTGACGGGTTCATTTCCTTGGCAAAACGGCCGACAAAATG
>JANMPK010000380.1:0-4229 GCA_031369825.1 Sphingomonadales bacterium | reverse complement strand
CGAACGCCAAACCCACAATCTGGTCGCGCGCACAGGACATGGCGTTAAAAGCTCCGCCCGAGCGCAACCGCTATGTCGATTTTCTGCGCGCTTTCTCAATCCTTGCGGTGGTCGTCGGCCATTGGCTGGTGGCGGCTCCCTATATGCAGGACGGCTCGGTTCAGGGCGGGCATTTGCTGGGGATATTGCCGTGGACACAGTGGTTGACTTGGGGGTTTCAGGTCATGCCGATATTCTTCCTTGTTGGCGGATTTTCAAATGCCTTGTCATGGGCCGCGAACCGGCGGAGCGGCAGTAGCTATTCGGCTTGGTTTTCATCACGGGTGCAGCGGCTGATCAATCCGGTGTTGCCGCTGTTCATCATCTGGACGTTATTTGCCTTGTTCGGCACCGCGGCGGGCGTTGACCGCGACGTGGTGAAGCTCGCCACCCAATTGGCATTGATACCGGTGTGGTTTCTTGCGGTATATTTGCTGGTGTCGGCGGTCGTTCCCATCACCCACGCCGCGTGGAAGCGCTATGGCATGGCGACATTCTGGGTGCTGGTGGCAGGCGCGGTGGCCATCGACGTCGCGGCTTTGGTTTTCAAAGTGCCTTATATCAATTTCGCCAATTTTGCCTTTGTCTGGCTGGCCATCCACCAATTGGGCTATGCGTGGAGCGAGGGCTATTTTGCCGATCGGCTACGCGCTTTGTTGTGGGGCGTGGGCGGGTTTTCTGTGCTTGGTCTGCTGGTCTGGTTCGGACCCTATCCGGTTGCGATGATCGGTGTGCCGGGGTCTGATCTAAGCAACTCGATGCCGCCGACATTGGCTTTGCTGGCGCTGGGCGTCGGGCAGACCGGGCTGGCCTTGGCATTGGAACCAAGCGGTCGGCGGATGCTGGATAATATCCGCATCTGGACCGGCGTTGTACTCGTCAACGGGATGATCATGACGATATATTTGTGGCACCTGACCGCGTTTGTGGTGGTGATGGTCGCCGCATGGTTGCTCGGCGGAGTTGGGTTGGAGGTTGCACCGGGCAGCAGCGCGTGGTGGCTTGCCCGCCCGGTATGGTTTGCGCTCTATATCGCCGCTTCATTCCCGCTGATACTCGCCTTTGCGCGCTTTGAACATATGGGCAAAGCGGGCGGCGTTGATGTTGCGCATTGGCGGTTGATTGCAGGCTTGTTGCTCGTATGCGTCGGCCTAGCCATGACAGCGGCTATCAGCATCGCCAGCCCCTTGGGCGTGACGGGCGTCAGGCTGTGGGTCGTGGCGCTGCCGTTTATAGGTGCAGCATTGGTCGGATTTGGTCCGGTATATGATACGGTGCGGCGGTTGCGGTGAGCAGAAAACGCCTGCTACGAATATGCGAGGGAGAAATTAAATGCGCCACCTGACGGCATCCTTATTGCTGGCAACTTCCGCCGCTTGCACCGCGCAATCAACCCCGCCTGCGCCCGCCGCCCCGCCGCTGCCGACCGCATTCGAGGCGGGTTGGAAGGGGGAGAAGGTTTGCGAGCCCTTGTTCGAGAATGAGCAAATGCGCGCGGCGCGCTGCACTTTTCCGCCGGGGGGCGGGCATGACCGGCATTTCCATCCGCCACACTGGGGCTATATCGTGCAGGGTACGACGATGCGGATTACCGACGCCAAGGGTACAACCGACCGCGAGCTGAAAAGCGGCACCAACTGGTGGAGCGACGGCATCGCCTGGCACGAGGCCGTCAATATCGGCACCACCACCGGGATTTACATCATCATGGAGCCGAAACTGCGCCGGTAAGGGTTTTTATCAAAACCTTTACCCGAATGGCTTAACCATACGCGCATGAAGGCAACCGGACCTATCCCCGCTGGCTACAGCGCCATAAACGGCGAACTCGCAATTGGCAGGTTCACGGTGAGCGAGCTGGTCGAGCAGGCAGGTGACACGCCGTTGTTCGTCTATTCGTCAGACCATTTGCGGACGCGGCTTGCGGATTTGCGGGCCGCGATGCCGCAGCGGCTCGCCATTCATTATGCGATGAAGGGCAATCCGTATCCGCTGGTGCTGGAGTTGATGAACGGCTTGGTCGACGGCTTCGATGTCGCGTCGGGCGGTGAGCTGGAACTGGCTCTGGCCGCTGGCGTCGATGCGGGCCGGATCAGCTTCGCCGGACCCGGAAAGCGCGACCGGGAGCTGGAGCGCGCGATTGCGCTCGGTGTCACGCTTAACTGCGAGTCCGAGGGCGAGGTTGAACGCGCCATTGCCATCGACGCTAAACTTGGCATCACGCCGCGTCTCGCCGTCCGCGTGAACCCCAGTTTTGACCTCAAAGGCTCGGGCATGAAAATGGGTGGCGGTGCAAAGCAATTCGGCGTCGATGCCGAGCGCGTGCCTGCTTTGGTGAAGCGCATCATATTGGCTGGCGCAGAATGGTGCGGTTTTCATATTTACGCAGGCTCTCAGGCGCTCAAGGCCGATGCGATTATTGATATGCAGGCGCAGACGCTGGCTTTGGTCGCCGAGTTGACCGACGCGATTGGCGTACCGCCGCCGCATGTGAATCTGGGCGGCGGCTTTGGCATTCCCTATTTTCCGGGTGACGAGCCGGTCGATATACAGACCGTTGGTGCCGCGCTGGGCGAAGCCTTCGAAGCGTTACCAGCCAGCCTCACCGACACGCATTTCTGCATTGAACTCGGCCGCTATCTGGTCGGTGAGGCGGGCGTTTACCTGACCCGCATCGTTGACCGTAAAGTCAGCCATAATGAGGTTTTCCTCATCACCGATGGCGGCCTGCACCACCAGCTTGCCGCCAGTGGCAATTTCGGCACCGTGATCAGGCGAAATTATCCAGTCGCGATTGCCACAAAATTCGACGCCGGACCGGAAGAGGTTGCCTCCATCGTCGGTTGCCTCTGCACCCCACTCGACAAATTGTCGGACAGCGCACATTTACCGCGCGCCGATGTCGGTGATCTGGTCGCTATATTCTGTGCCGGAGCTTACGGTGCCAGCGCAAGTCCGGCCAATTTTCTAGGGCAGGGGCCAGCTATCGAGATGCTGGTCTAACCCCGTCCGTTATCTGCAGGGCCGCCGACCAGCACAAAACGCCGGTCGCAATAACCGCAATCGACATAGCCTTTTTCGTCAATTTGCAGCCAGACCTTGGGATGGCCTAATGCGGCGGGAATATCGCCGCTGCCGTCGCAAGCAATGCGGGGTTCGCGGACACGGATGGTTTCGGGCTCATTGGTCATCACGGCGCACTAGCAAAGCGTGATGGCCGCCGCAACCGCACCTGTTTTTTACTGATAATCGAGCGTCGCGTTGAATGTGCCTGAATATACCCCCGCAGGCTGGTTCGCCCCGACGGACAATCGCGCGCCGACGTTAAACCAAAAAATACCGTTGAGGGGCAATATCCGGTAATTTTGCGAACCGCCGATCTGCAGCAACGTCCCTTGCGGATCGATGGTGAAATTTGTGACCGTCATCGCCGGTCCGGGGCCGGTCAGGGTGATGGTGTTGGGGGTAATCCGGATGCGGACGCGCTGTAAGACCCTGCCCATTCCGGCGAAGCGTGCAGCTTGGAAATCATTGCCGACAAGAACAATGCCGCCGGTCGCAGTGCGCACATTGGTCGGCGACAGGGTCACTGTGCCGGCTGTGGTGCTGGGGATTATCCTGCCAAAATCCAGATTATCAACTTCGATAAACGAAAGTGGCGTCACCATCGAGACTTGCGCATCACCTGAAAATGTCTCGGCCTGGGCAATTGACGGAATCATACCCATCACGACCAGAGCCGCGCCAAATCTGGCTACCCAAAAAGATTTTGCCCCAAGCATCTGATTTGCAGTAGTCGGCGGGGCCATAAGAATTGGCAACTGCATATGGTTAACAAGACCCCTTATGCTATTAATCTTTTGCCGAAACCAAGGATGAATTGCGCCGTGCATTCGGCTCCGCTATCGCAACCGCATGCCCGATCAAGCGATATCTATCCAGAATCTTTCTAAAATATATTCAGGCGGCAAACAGGCGCTTGATGATGTCAGCTTTGATGTTGAACAGGGGTCGATATTCGGGCTGCTCGGTCCCAATGGTGCGGGTAAGTCGACATTAATAAACATCCTAGCCGGGTTGGTGATGAAGTCATCGGGGTCGGCAACTATCTGGGGTTTCGATATCGACGTGAACCCCCGCAATGCCAAAGCATCAATTGGCATCGTCCCGCAGGAGATCATGTTCGACCC
>JANMPK010000049.1:0-6677 GCA_031369825.1 Sphingomonadales bacterium | reverse complement strand
ATCAATTGTAAAATGAGGCAACTCAGGCCTGTTAGTAGCATCCCGATTATTTCATTGGCGTATTGGTTAGGGTGGTGATGTCCAGTAAGCTCCAGCCGAATTTGACTGAAGGCCAAAAGGCATGCCTGCGTCTGGTCGATGATCACCACACATCGAAGGAAATTGCCCGGATATTGGGGATATCGCCGTTCACCGTTGACCAACGGCTTGACGCCGCCAGGCGCAAATTAGACGCAGCAAGCCGGAAGGACGCGGCGAAGATTTTCTCGGCAATGGATGGCGACACGATATCCCAACCATTCGTATACGAACCGCAGCGGCTTGAGCATCAGGCGATAATCTATAGCTCAAAAACACCCCCCAACCGGGTGGAACAGTTGTTTTCGCGGATTTCTTCGATGGTTTCTGTTCCGCCTATTGGTGGAAAACGACATGAACTTTCGACAAAAGAAATATTAATTCAGTCATTAAACATAGCTTTTTTTAGCACGTTGGTAATTGCATTTGTAATAGTCATTCTTACGGGGACAATGCGACTGTTTGGCTAAGTCTCCAACTACGTGCGAAGCTATTTTTGCTTAACGGAGGCATAACATGATACATTGCGACTATGAAGCAGCCGAGAAACTCGCCGCTGATATTCGTTCGACACATCAAGCTATCGACCAAGCGTTGGCTGATGTGGCAACGCTAACTAACTCTGTAATTGAAGTTTGCCGATCTTCAAATGCACCACCCTCTCAAACACAGGCTGCGATTGAGGGTATGGCTATTGGGCTTACAAAAATGGTTGACGCCCGTAAAGGTTTCGTGATTGCCCATAGAAAGATCGTTGTAGCTCAGCGAGATAGCAATTTGAAAGAAATTGGTTTCGGCTGCGTCGGGGATGGACCCATCACCAAGCCAGCCGGTTTGCGGGTCGTGAACGGCTAACTTTAGTTTATTAGCCCGTTCTCGGTTACCAGTGCAGAGGGCGGGTTAATCATGAGTTTGATTGTTACGTCTTTTGTTTTTGCGCTGGTACTTTGTGTTACCTATGCGGTCATTTTTGGCGGAAAAACTGGATGTGCTGGGGCAATTACATTTGTAGCTGCTACTATCTTGACCTCTCTAGCGACAAAAAGTGATCCTTCTTGGGGCAGTACAGCTTATGCTGTCTTCCTAGTTGACTGTGGATGTATGCTGGCACTTGCAGTGATTGCTATTGCAAGCAGCAGGCATTGGCCAATATGGGCGCTAGGTTTTCAGATTGTTGCAGTAGCCACGCACATTGCTACAATCTGGGCTCCAGAAATATTACCTCGCGCCTACCAAGCTCTGCTGTCTTTTTGGAGCATTCCAATATTGATAGTTATGATTCTGGGTACTCGCAAAGACTATCTGTTCGAAAAATTAAATGTTGATGTGGTTGAAAATAAACAACCGTCTTAATAGTCAACATTAATGAATTCAGGTCATTCGCATCCGATGCCGTCGCCATCTCTGTCTAGATGCCTTCCATATCCCGGCTGTCCTACTCTAACCGGCGCAAGTCCAGCTGCTCGGGCAGCGGTGCAATTTGGAATATAAAAAGCCCCTCTAAGCGCGTTTTGCGGGACGGGTGCAGGGCCACCTCCGCCATGACAATGCCGACCACCGTTTTTAGTGTCCTTATGACACCCATCGGCTGCTGTCCGTCCACTATGCGCAGACGCAACTGACTGGTTGCCAAGGCAGATAAAAGCTCCTGCCAGCACTAATATGCCCATTATGCGCATCCATCTATTACCATCATGCTGTTTGGATTCGATTTTAACGCTCCCTCGACCTTTATTCCTCTACAAATTTAATTGTTTAACATATTCCTGAAGACGAGCAATCCCAATGGATCAGTGGCCACTATTGCGACGAATTTGCCGAAGCCCACGGCAAAACCATGGTGGTTAGAGAAGCAATTGGTGCAGCCCTTCCGCTTGCCGGCGTAGGGTGCGCCATCGACCGCAATCTATTGGGGCGCATCGCACTCAGCAATGCAGGCCGGCCGTTCGATGAGGACAGCCTGACCGAAGATTACGAGCTAGGCCTTAAGATTGGTGCGCTTGGCGAACGCACTATCATGGCGCGAATATTGGACGATAATGGTGATCTGATCGGTACAAAGGCCCATTTCCCGGATACTCTTGATACATCTGTCCGGCAGAAGACACGCTGGTTAATTGGCATCACGCTTGCGGGGTGGGACCGTCTTGGTTGGCACGGCGGATTTGCGGAGAACTGGATGCGGCTGCATGATCGTCGGTCGATTTTCGCAGCGGTGGTGTTGGTCGTCGCTTATTTTTGTATATTCCTTACCGCTCTGCTTGCCTTGTTATATGCGGGCGGATGGTACCAACCATCACCGGTATCAGAACCGCTCATCACACTTCTGAGTATGAACGGCCTTTTCCTGCTCTGGCGATGGATTGTTCGCGCAGCATTTGTCGGCACCCTATACGGCTTTGCTGAAGCTTTACTCTCGATCCCGCGCAGCCTGATTGCGAATATTATAGCCATAATGGCTGCCCGTCGCGCTTGTGTTGCCTATCTTCGTCACTGTTTTGGAGCCCCCTTACCTTGGGACAAAACGGTCCACCACATCGTTCCCAGCCCAGTCATGCCGCATGAGTAATTTCAAGGGGCGGCATCTCGCGTTTCTGACCGTTCTTTGCTGCGCGTGGTTAGTCACCCGCCTTGCTTTCATATGGTCGCAGGCAGGCGGTATTGAACATGATGCCGTCTTGTCGATTGCTACGGAGGATAAGACCAGTGTTCCAACCTTGCTTAGCCGCATTGACACCAGGCCCGTTCTTTCAGGGCCGCTATCTTGTTGCAGCCCGCTGGTTCGGTTGAATCAATCGCATCAGAATAATGCAGCAGTGCCTTATGTGCGCTCAATCCAGCGCCCTGTCACCGAAGACACTAAAGCACTGGTCGCCCGTAACAGCTATTTCGAACCCGCAATGGCTATGGCTTTGTATGACGAGCCTATATCGGATGAAACGGCGACCGACCTGACCATAAGTAAAGCGCCTAAGAACTCCCGAGGCCGAGAGCTTCATGCCGAAACATACGCCTTTAGTTATTGGCGCTGGGGCGGGACCGAAAACGGATTGGCGGCAGGCGGTCAATATGGCGGTGGCCAGAGCGGATTTATAACAACATTCGCGCTGCAAAATCAGGATGACCTCGGCCAACCACAGCGGCTCGCCGTTTTGGTTCGTGCGGCCATTGCCCATGATAGACTAGATGAACGTGAGTTCGCGCTTGGCGGTCGGTGGCGTCCGATTAGAAAACTACCGGTTACTCTCACAGCAGAACGCAGATTCCGGCATGATCGCCGTGACGCTTTCGCGCTTTATGCAGCCGGCGGAACGGACAATACGCAATTGCCGTTCCAATTCCGGATGGATAGTTTTGCGCAGGCAGGGGTTGTCAGCGGAAAAGATGCAGGGGCGTTCTTCGATGCGCTGGCCCGTGCGGATCGCAATGTCGTTCAGCTAAAGGGCATGTCTTTTCACGCAGGTGCAGGCGCCTGGGCGGGTGGCCAACGTGACGCAATGCGCCTCGATATCGGGCCTTCACTGCGCACCGACATCGTGATCAAGGCAACCCGTTTTCGTGTGAATGCCGATTGGCGCTTCAGAATTGCGGGCAATGCGAGCCCGACAAATGGTCCGGCATTGACACTATCCACGGGTTTCTAGAGGCTAGCCTTTATCGCGCCATCAAATAGCGTTAGGGTCCACTTCATTAAGAAATGGACATATATCTTCCCATAGCCAACCTGTCAGTCAATGCGCTGGTCATCATCCTCTTGGGTGGTGCCGTTGGTATGTTGTCGGGCATGTTCGGTGTTGGTGGCGGTTTCCTGACAACGCCGCTGCTGATATTCTACGGCATTCCGCCAACGGTTGCCGCCGCCTCTGCATCGACACAGGTAACCGGGGCAAGCGTCTCTGGTGTTTTCGCCCATATGAAGCGTGACGGTGTCGATTTTCAAATGGGCGGCGTACTCGTGGTTGGCGGTATATTTGGCACATTTGCTGGTGCATTATTGTTCGAGATACTCGAACAGCTGGGACAAATTGATACTGTTATCAACCTGTTATATGTGCTGATGCTCGGTGGTATTGGCGGCCTTATGGCGAAAGAGAGTCTAGGAAGCGTCCTCGCCATGCGGGCAGGCAAGCCGCTTCCAGCGCGCAAAAGGCGGCATCATCCGCTGGTGGCAAATTTGCCTTTGCGCTGGCGTTTCTACAAATCAGGCCTCTATATCTCGCCACTCGCTCCGCTCATTCTGGGTTTTGTCACCGGTATCATGACGATGTTACTCGGCGTCGGCGGCGGTTTCATCATGGTGCCCGCCATGCTCTATTTGCTTGGCATGGGCGCGCAGGTGGTGGTTGGCACGTCGCTTTTCCAGATCCTGTTTGTCACCATGTCGTCAACGATGATGCACAGCCTGACCACCAAGGCGGTCGATATTGTGCTTGCCGTTCTCTTGCTAATCGGCAGCGTTACCGGCGCACAAATAGGGGCGCGATTGGCCCAGCGCATGCGCCCAGAATATCTGCGGCTGCTGTTGGCGGGAATTGTTCTGCTGGTCGCGCTTAGGATGGCGCTTGGCCTAGGCTGGCGACCCGATGAAATTTACACGGTGCAAGCGTTATGATCCGGGGATGGCTCGTCTTGATCCTTTTGTTATCGCCTGCATTGGCAGTGGCGCAGAATGTACCCAAGCTGGTGCCCGATGTTTCGCAACGCCAGATCAACATCCAGTCGGGGTTTACTGGCGAAGACATGCTGCTTTTTGGCGCGATCATATATCCCCGCGGCGTTGCTCCGGAGGGGCAAATTGACGTTGCGGTGGTCTTGCGCGGTCCAACCCGGGCGATCACGCTGCGCGAAAAGCAGAAATTTGCGGGCATCTGGGTAAATGCCGACAGCACCGATTTCCGCTCGGTCCCGGCATATTATGCGATCGCGTCGTCAAGGCCGCTGAATAAAATCGTCAACAGTAAGACTGCTGCGATTTACGAGCTCGGTCTCGACAAGTTGCAGCTGTCGCCGACGGGGGAACTGGATGCCAAGGAACAACGGCGTTTCGTGACCGGGCTGGTAGACCTGAACCGCAGAAACGGATTGTTCCGGCAGCAGGCGGGCACTGTCGAGATAACCGATCAGGTGCTTTACCGTGCGCGGTTGCAAATACCGTCAAGCGTTCCCGTCGGGCTATACACCGCCGAAACGCTGCTCATCCGCGATGGTCGTGTGATCGTCGCGGATGATAATGTGGAAATCAGAATTGATAAAACCGGGTTTGAGCAATTTGTCACCATCCTCGCACAGAACTATTCTTTGCTTTACGGTGCCATTGCGGTTTTGATTTCTTTGCTGCTCGGTTGGTTCGCAGGCTTCGTTTTCCGCCGGATGTAACTGGCAAGCGACGCACGATAGTAAATATTTCTTTACCTTCTGGCTCTACGCCTTCTGTTTCAATATGTAACAGGGGCATTGCGACCAATGGATATCGCGGGCAGTCATCAATTTTCGTCGGTAGAGCCGGTCGATAGCAATACAGCTTCACCGGTTCCGCAAAGTTCCGTATCTTTGGCGCCGAATGCCGCACACGCAGCACCCGTGGCACCTGCCGCTTCTATTAGCAGCAACGCACTGCATCATATCGGTTTTGTTATGGAGATTGCGGGCTCCGGCTCACAAATCACCTTGGATGCGGGGCGATTGAACGAGCTGGTTTCGCATAGCGACCCGAGCATCGCTATGGCCGGCCAAGTTGGCAGCCAGATCAAGATCCGCGTTGGCAACACCTGGCTATTGGCCAGTATCCGTACCCAGCGGATGCACGAGCAAGACCACGGCGTCATCATGGCTCAAGTCGATTTTCTCGGCGAAGGCGATGAAGAGAAACTGACCGGCAAGATCTATAACTTCCGGCGCGGTGTTACCCGCTATCCCGTCCCCGGGTCGGAGGTTTTTGCGGTGTCCAGCCCTGACATGAAGCAGGTCTATGCCGCAGATTCGCGTGCGCATGTGGAAATCGGCACGGTGTTCCCGACCAAAGACATTCGCGGCGCGCTCTATGTCGATGCCATGCTGGGCAAGCACTTCGCTTTGTTGGGGTCGACCGGTACCGGTAAATCTACCAGCGCCGCACTCATCCTGCACAAGATTTGCGAGCTCGCACCCGAAGGTCATATTGTAATGGTTGACCCGCACGGCGAATATTCAGCCGCATTCAAATCCAACGGTGCGATTTTCGATGTGAACAACCTCGCCATGCCCTATTGGATGATGAACTTTGCTGAACATTGCGAAGTGTTTGTCACCTCCAGTGGTGATGAAAAGCAGATGGACAGCGACATTCTCGCCCGCTGTCTGTTGCAGGCGCGCAGCAAGAACCGTTTGGCCGAAAGCATCGGTAAGCTGACCGTCGATGCACCAATCCCCTATTTGCTGTCCGATCTAACCAGCATCATTCAAAACGAGATGGGTAAGCTCGACAAAGCCACTTCGTCCGCACCTTTCATGCGTCTGAAGGGGAAAATTGACGAACTAAAGAACGACCCACGCTACAATTTCATGTTCTCGGGTATGTTGGTCGGCGATACGATGACCGATTTTATCGGCAAGATTTTCCG
>JANMPK010000319.1:0-3350 GCA_031369825.1 Sphingomonadales bacterium | reverse complement strand
CGGTCGAATATTCAACCACCGGCACCATCGTGTCGCCGTGGCCGCCCAGCACGAACGCCGTCACGTCCTGGACGCTGACCTTGAACTCGTCGGCGAGGAAGTGACGGAACCGTGAAGAATCCAGCACGCCCGCCATGCCGACGACCATATGGTGTGGCAGCTTGGAGAACTCGCGCAGCGCCCAGACCATCGCATCCAATGGATTGGTGATGCAGATGACGAACGCGCCCGGCGCGTTGGCCTTAATGCCTTCGCCGACCGCCTTCATGACCTTCAAATTGATGCCGAGCAGATCGTCGCGGCTCATGCCGGGCTTTCGCGCGATACCGGCGGTGACGATGATGACGTCTGCGCCTGCAATATCGGCATAATCGTTCGAGCCGGTGATCTTGGCATCAAAGCCCTCGACCGGACTACATTGCGACAGGTCGAGCGCCTTGCCCTGCGGTACGCCCTCGACGACGTCGAACAACACGATGTCGCCAAGGCCTTTCAGTGCTGCGAGGTGGGCAAGCGTGCCGCCGATGTTACCGGCGCCGATAAGCGCAATCTTCTTGCGAGCCATGAAAATGATGTCCTTCCCTTAGGGCCTATATACGGAATTGCGGCGGCGTTACGCCGAATCGCGTGACAGGACAACCCATTAAAGCACTATCATTAAGGCTTTTTATGATAACAGTTCGCAGTAGCGTTAACGAGCTGCACAAGGGCAAGTTTTTTCTTTCTATGCTGAATTATCGCGGTCCGTGCCCTTCTGCCAAATATTCCTCACTTTGCATTTCCAGGAGACGCGAGATCGTGCGGTCGAATTCGAACCTTCCATCCCCCTGCTGGTAAAGACAGTCGGGACTCGCGTCTGCGCTGGCCAGAAACTTCACCTTATATTCGTACAGTGCATCAATCAGCGTCACAAAGCGCGCGGCTTCGTTGCGGTTATGTGGGCCTAACACTGGCACGCCAACCATGATCACCGAATGGAAGCGCCGTGCAATGGCAAGATAGTCAGCGGCACCCCGCGCCTCTGCGCAAAGGCGTTTGAATGAGAATACAGCAACGCCCTTTAGCGCCTTTGGCACATGCAGCATCCGTCTGCCGCCGACGTCCAGTTCCATCGACGGCACATGCGCACGATCTTCGGGTGGATAGTCTGTCAGGCGGAAAAACGCTTCGGAAAGGGCGGCAGTAGCTTCTGGCCCATTTGGAACCAGCCAGGTTTTGGCATTGCCCAGCCGCTCGCGCCGGTAGTCTACGGGCCCATCAAGTGTGACAATATCCAACTCCCGTTTGATCAGGTCGATGAACGGCAGAAAAAGCTGCCGGTTGAGGCCGTCTTTATACAGATCATCCGGATGGCGGTTGGATGTGGTCACAACCGTAACGCCTGATTCGATCAACCCGGCAAACAGCCGGGACATGATTGCGGCATCAGCCATGTTATTCACGACCATCTCGTCAAAGCACAAAAGCCGTGATTCATCAGCGAGCGCCGCAACCACGGGAGGGATAGGGTCCCCCTTTTCCTTTTCGCGCTCGACCTTTAGCCTTGCATGAATATCGAGCATGAATTCATGGAAATGCGCGCGACGTTTTCGGTGGATGACGACGCTGTCAAAGAACAGGTCCATCAGCATGGATTTTCCGCGTCCGACGCCGCCCCAGAGATATAGCCCGCGTGCAGGGTCGGGCTTCTTGCCGAGGAAGCGCCAGATTGTGCTGCCGCGTGGAGGCACGGCCTCCAGTTCGGCTTGCACTTTGCCTAGAGCATTTGCCGCCACTGCTTGGTCAGTGTCGGCTTTTAATTCCCCAGCCGCTACCAACGCAGCATAACGCTCGGTAACGGGTTGACTGGTCATTTCTTGGAGGGTTTGCGGATGGTACCGGAAAACGCGGCGATACGGTTGTCGCCTTGCAGCACTAGTCCGCGCATAAAAAGAAGGCGGCCCGTCTCTTTAAGCAACTCAACCTCGGCGTCCATCGGCTCGCCAACAATGCCTGCGCCAATAAACTGTACTGATAGATCAAGCGTCACCGCTGTTCCCGCCTCAATCAGCCCGAACATGCGAGAGGCACCGAACATCGCAACATCAATGAAACTAAGTGTCGCCCCGCCGTGCACCGCGTTGGCAAGGTTGCTGTGAGTGTGGCCGGGAAACATTCGTAGCCGCGCCTTGCCGTTACCTTCGCTCCGCACCAGCATCTTTCCGAGCACAGTGCCGTTATAGCGCGTCGGATCGGTCATATCCCACTTGAACCAACCCGGATTATCCGGATCGGGACTGTTATCGAATGCGGGTGTGTCCAATGTTCAGCCCAAAATCAGATGTGCCGTTCGGCGACCATCTTTTTGGTTTCGGCAATCGCCTTTGCCGGGTTCAGGCCCTTGGGGCAGGCGTTGGCGCAATTCATGATCGTATGGCAACGATAAAGACGAAACGGATCTTCCAGTTCGTCCAACCGCTCGCCGGTCATCTCGTCACGGCTATCGGCGAGCCAGCGATAGGCTTGCAACAGGATTGCGGGCCCTAAAAACTTGTCACTGTTCCACCAATAAGATGGGCAGCTTGTCGAGCAGCATGCGCAAAGAATACACTCGTAAAGGCCGTCGAGCTTTGCGCGGTCTTCAGGGGACTGCAGCCGTTCTTTGCCCGAAGGTTCTGGCGTGACGGTCTGCAACCAAGGCTTGATCGACGCATATTGCGCATAGAAATGGGTGAAGTCGGGCACCAAATCCTTGATCACTTCCATATGCGGCAAAGGCGTGATGGTGACCTCGGATTTGCAATCTTCAATCGCGGTGGTGCAGGCCAGACCGTTCTTGCCGTCGATATTCATCGAGCACGAACCGCAAATCCCCTCGCGGCACGAACGCCGGAATGTGAGTGAACTGTCTTGTTCCGACTTCATCTTGATCAGCGCATCGAGCACCATCGGGCCGCAATTTTCGGTGTCGACTTCAAATGTGTCGTAACGCGGATTCTCGCCAGAATCGGGATCATAACGATAGACTTTAAATTTCTTCGTCGCGCCGCCAGTATCGGAGGCATACGCCTTGCCCTTTTGAACCTTGCTGTTTTTTGGAAGGAAGAAATCGGCCATATCTATGTCCTGTAAATCCGCTGTTGTGGCGATGCCCTAACCAAAGCGGCCTGCAATCACAAGTCCTCAACTGCGTCAGGCTTGCTTGCTTTTTTTGCAAGCTTCACCCGCAATTTGTCGATCTTGCGGCCGTCCATATCGACAACCTCGAAATGCCAACCTTGATCAACGAATGATTCGCCCTCTACAGGTAGATGCCTAAGGATGTGAAGCACATGGCCTGCTGTGGTCGCGTAATCGCGGTCCTCGGCCAA
>JANMPK010000317.1:0-1552 GCA_031369825.1 Sphingomonadales bacterium | reverse complement strand
CGACGGCGGGGACATAACCCTTGCCGCTGTCGGCGGTGATTTCCATGTTCAGCGTTGCGCCGTCATCAAGATGGCAAATGACGAGGTCAGGGTTCATGACGACGATGTCGCCCGAAACCGCGATGTCGCCAGCTTTTACCGTGCCGGGGCCGGTTGCCGAAAGCTGAAGACGCTTCGGACCTTCGCCTTCCATTTTCAATGCAACTTGCTTGACGTTGAGAACGATGTCGGTGACATCTTCACGCACGCCAGCAAGCGACGAGAATTCGTGCAGCACGTTCTCGATCTTGATCGAGGTGATCGCTGCACCCTGCAAAGACGAGAGCAGAACCCTGCGCAGCGCGTTGCCGAGTGTCAGGCCAAAGCCGCGCTCAAGTGGTTCGGCAACGAAGGTTGCTTTACGCTTGGCATCGCTGCCAGACTTGAGTTCGAGGGCGTTGGGCTTCTTCAGTTCCTGCCAGTTCTTGATATTGACGGACATGGATTTCCCCTTGGGTTTTGCGAAACCGGCTTTTGGTGCACCGTGCCGGTCCGCGGGTAAAAGAAGGAACGGCCGGCCAGCCGCCCCTGAAACGAATGCGTTAAACTAAACGCGACGACGCTTGGACGGACGAACACCGTTGTGCGGGATCGAGGTCACGTCGCGGATCGTGGTGATGGTGAAACCAACCGCCTGCAATGCGCGCCGCGCCGACTCGCGGCCTGAACCGGGACCCTTCACTTCGACTTCCAGCGTGCGCACGCCGTGGTCGGCGGCTTTCTTGCCAGCGTCTTCGGCGGCGACTTGGGCGGCATAAGGGGTCGACTTGCGCGATCCCTTGAAGCCCATCGTGCCTGCCGATGACCAGCTGATCGTGTTGCCCTGGGCATCAGTGATCGTGATCATCGTGTTGTTGAAGCTGGCGTTGACATGGGCAACACCTGCCGAAATATTCTTGCGCTCCCGCTTTTTAATGCGCTGTGGTTCGCGTGCCATATTGTGTGTATCCTATTCGAATTATGCGAAAAAAGTAGTCAGGCGTTGGCCCGTGCTTACTTCTTCTTACCCGCGATTGCCTTTGGCTTGCCCTTGCGGGTGCGCGCATTGGTATGCGTACGCTGGCCACGAACCGGAAGCCCCTTACGATGGCGGAGGCCACGGTAGCAGGCGAGGTCCATAAGACGTTTGATGTTCATCGACACTGTCCGGCGAAGATCGCCTTCTACGGTGTGATCGGCATCGATGGTTTCGCGGATTTGCAACACTTCGGCATCCGAAAGATCTTGCACACGGCGGCTATGATCAATTCCCAATTTATCCGCGATTTCGAGCGCCTTGGTGCGACCGATTCCGTGAATGTAGGTAAGCGCAATGATCACGCGCTTGTTGGTGGGGATATTGACCCCGGCTATACGTGCCACTTATTCAAACTCCTGCTCCACAGGTGCCCCGAAAGGCGAACCCTATCTCAACGCTGATGATATCCCGAAACGCACAAAACCAGCGTACGCGTTAAGCGCTGCTGGCGGTACCAGATGTTCGGAATTGGAAGCGCCTTAGGCTGAGTCGCGC
>JANMPK010000308.1:0-3129 GCA_031369825.1 Sphingomonadales bacterium | reverse complement strand
GGACGGCGGTGCTTCGACAAGCTCAGCACGAACGGATTTGGGGGCGGTGGATTTGTTGTCACTCGAACCGCATGAACGCGCCGCTGCTGGCCTGTTCCTCGGTTTCCAATATCCGGTCGAAATCCCCGGTGTGTCTAACGTCCAGTTCCTGCGCGAGGCGCTCAACGCGCAGCGCAAACATCGCGGTGAGGCTCCGCTGTCGGGCGGCGAGTTCCTCAAAGTTGCACGCGAACAAGCGGGTGCGCTTGGCATGGATATGGACATGCTGAAACGCCCGGTGAATGTCGGCTTTTCGGGCGGCGAGAAGAAGCGCAACGAGATGGTGCAGATGGGCATCATCGACCCCGCTTTGGCGATCCTCGATGAAACAGACAGCGGGCTGGACATCGACGCACTGCGTGTGGTTGGCGATGGTATCAACCGCATCATGCGGCGGCCCGACAAGGCGGTGCTGCTGATCACGCATTACCAACGGCTGCTCGATTATGTGAAGCCCGACTTTGTCCATGTGCTCGACGATGGACGAATTACGCGCACAGGCGGCGCGGAACTCGCGCTTGAGCTTGAGCGTGACGGGTACAAGGAACTGGCCGCATGAGCGCCGTAGGCATTCCTCCTGTTCTTCTTTGTGCCTTTGTGCCTTCGTGCGAATTTAAATTTGTACGCACGAAGGCACAAAGGCACAAAGAGGCTGTGCGCTTATGACTGTTGCGCTTCCCACTCGCCGTGATGAGGCTTGGCGATATAGCGATATTGATGCGCTGGCTCGGGTTTGGCCGTTGGCTGCGGCAGAGAATATTGTTGTGCCTGCTGGCGGGAACTTCGTGCGGACGATTGTTCAGGATGGTGGTTCAATCCACCAACTCGACATCGCCATCGGCAAAAATGCGACCGCAGAGATCCATGTGCTTAATATCGGCGGCGAATATGGGCGGGTGGAACTCAACGTCACGCTGCATGAGGGCGCGGATTTCAAACTTGGCGGAGTGCAGATAGGCGGTGGCGAGCAGACTCTCGAAATCGTGACTACTATCACCCATGCCGAACCCGGCGCGACGTCTTCGCAGATTGTGCGCTCGGTGTTGGCGGGCAAGGCGACCGGAACCTATCTCGGCAAGGTAGCGGTGGCCCGCGATGCGCAGCAGACCGACTCCGAGCAATCGGTTAAGGCCATGCTGCTCGACCGGACGGCGACGGCGAATGCCAAGCCCGAGCTCGAAATCTACGCCGACGACGTGAAATGCGCGCATGGCTGCGCGATTGGTGAGCTCGACCCGATGGGGCTGTTTTACCTGCAAGCACGCGGCATTGCACCGGCTGATGCGAAGAAGCTGATGTTGCAGGCGTTTGTTGCAGGCGTGTTTGAGGGCGCTGCGGATGAGGAAATGTTGACCGAAGCAGCCCTAAAAAAATTGGGGGACTTGGTGTGAACTTCGTAACTCCCACCAACCGCGCAGTTGCACGCTGGGAAGACGAGGGCGGTGCTTTGGCGGTAAATCCGTTGCGCGATCAATTCCCCGGACTTGCGGGCAACTGGCATTACTTGGACACTGCCGCGACCGCGCAAAAGCCGCAGGTCGTGCTCGACGCGATGATGCGTGCAGGCGGCGAGGATTATGCCACCGTCCATCGCGGCGTCTATGCGCGCTCCGCGAATATGACAGTTGCATTTGAGGCGGCGCGTGAACGTGTGGCGCGGTTTATCGGCGTGGCTTCGCCGAACGAAATCGTCTTTGTGCGCGGTGCGACCGAGGGTATCAATCTGGTCGCGCAAAGCTGGGGTCTGGCTAACCTGAAAGCTGGCGACCGCATCATGCTGAGCCAGCTGGAGCATCACAGCAATATCGTACCGTGGCAAATGCTGGCCGAGAAAGTTGGCGCGCATATCGACGTGTGTCCGCTGACCGAAGACGGCCTGATCGATCTCGACTGGCTCGAAGCGAACCTGACCGAGCAGCATAAGCTGGTCGCGTTGGCGCACGTATCCAATGTGCTCGGCTCGATCCTCGGCGCAAAGCGTGCGGCCAAAGCGGCGCATGCCGTCGGTGCAAAGCTGTTGCTCGATGGCTGCCAAGCCGCTCCACGGATGCGGCTGAACATGGCTGAACTCGGCTGCGATTTTTACGTGCTGTCGGGGCATAAGCTTTACGGCCCAACCGGTGTCGGCGTCCTGTGGGCGAGTGCGGAAACGCTCGACGCGATGCCACCGTGGCAGAGCGGCGGCGCGATGATTGATCGGGTAACGTTTGCAAAAACCACTTACGCCCCCGCTCCTGCAAGGTTCGAGGCAGGCACGCCGATGATTATCGAAGTCATCGGCCTGCACGCGGCCATCGACTATGTCGACGCCATCGACCCCGAGGCGATATTCGCACACGAAAGCGCACTTGCCGCGCAAACCCGCGAAGCGTTGCGCAGCGTCAACTCCATCACACTTTACGGCCCCGAAAAATCGGCTGGTATCGTCTCCTTTTCGATGGAGGGGGTGCATCCGCACGACATCGGTACCATATTGGATGAAGAAGGCGTGGCGATCCGCGCCGGGCATCATTGCTGCCAGCCGCTGATGGATTATCTTGGCGTTCCCGCCACCGCGCGGGCGAGCTTTGGAATTTACAATGACGAAAACGATGTCGCGGCGCTGGTGCGCGGACTGGAACGAGTGAAGAGGATCTTCGGATGAACGAACAAATCCGGATTGAAGAAGTAGACAGCGTCGAAGCACCGCCGAAAGCTCGCGTCGAAAGTGCGGCTCAAACCTTTGAGCGCAAAAAGGATTATCTCGAAGGTTTTCTCGCGCAGAAGCCTGCCGCGCCTGAGCCGGGCAAACCCGATGGTGAGCTGTATGAAGCGGTGATTGAAGCGCTCAAGGAAATCTTCGACCCCGAAATTCCAGTCAATATCTATGACCTTGGCCTGATCTACAATGTCGAGATCAACAACGGCCATGCGTTGGTGTCGATGACGCTGACTACGCCGCATTGCCCGGTTGCCGAGTCTATGCCCGGCGAAGTCGAGCTCCGCGTCGGCGCGGTGCCGGGGATTGGCGATGCCGAGGTGAATCTGGTCTGGGAACCCGCATGGACCCCCGCCAACATGACCGATGAAGCCCGTCTGGAGCTTGGAATG
>JANMPK010000275.1:0-3099 GCA_031369825.1 Sphingomonadales bacterium | reverse complement strand
GCGGGCGCTTTGCAAAGGCACTGCGTGAAGCTGTTGGTATGAAAGCAGATTTACTATTTGGCACGCACGGTCAGATGACGGCTGCGGGTGCGATTAGGCTGGCCAAAAGATTGGAACCTTATGATCCGCTCTGGCTCGAAGAGCCGGTGCCGCCCGATGCGCCTGAGGAAATGGCCAAGGTCGCGCGGGCTACATCAATTCCGATTGCCACAGGCGAACGACTGACCACCAAATATGATTTTGCGCGGCTGCTAAAGTCCGGTGCTGCCGCTATTTTGCAGATGAATCTTGGCCGCGTCGGCGGAATATTGGAGGCAAAGAAAATCGCAGGCATGGCGGAAGTCGATCATGTCCAAATCGCACCGCATCTCTATTGCGGGCCGATTGTCGGTGCCGCCAATATCCAGATAGCGACTTGTTCGCCGAATTTCCTGATCCTCGAAAGCATTGAGACTTGGGGCGGCTTTCATACCGAAATATTGAAATCGCCAATCCGGTTCGAGGAAGGGCATGTTATCCCGCCAACCGCGCCTGGTCTTGGCGTTGAACTCAACGAAGAGGTCGCGCGCGCTAACCCTTACACCGGCAACATGCTCCACCTCGAAATGACGCAGCATCCGGTCCAGTGACCGAAGAATTTGACTATATCATTGTAGGCGCAGGCACGGCGGGCTGTGTGCTGGCCAACCGACTGACCGAGGACGGCAAATACACTGTCTTGTTGCTCGAAGCAGGCGGCAGCGACCGGTCGATTTGGATACAGATGCCAATCGGCTATGGCCGCACATTTTTCGACAAGCGGATTAACTGGATGTACGATACCGAGCCGGTCGCGGCGCTCGGTGGCAGACGGAGTTACTGGCCACGCGGAAAGGTTATTGGCGGATCGGGTTCGATCAACGCGATGGTTTATGTCCGCGGACAGCCGAGAGATTTTGATGACTGGAAGGCGCTGGGCAATGTAGGCTGGGGCTGGGATGATGTGCTGCCGTTCTTCAAAAAATCCGAAGATTTTGACTGGCACAGCGCGCATCATGGGCGGGGGGGGCCACAGCATGTCACCGATATTTCGCCTTTCGCTCATCCGGTTTGCAGCAGCTTTATCGAAGCCGCACAGGCACTAGGCTATCCCGCCAGCAGTGATTTCAACGGCAGCAAGCCCGAAGGCGTCGGCTATTACCAAATCAACACGCGCGGTGGCTGGCGAGCATCGACGGCCAACGCATTTCTGCATCCGGCGCGCAAACGCAAAACGCTTGAGTTGCAGACGAATGCACATGCCACCCGGGTTTTGTTTGACGGGCGTCGCGCCATCGGCGTCGCATATTCCCGCAAAGGGAAAGCCTTTGAAGCAAAGGCGCGGCGCGAAGTGATTTTGGCAGGAGGGGCGATCAACTCTCCGCAATTGTTGATGCTGTCGGGAATTGGCGACGCCGACCATCTAAAGAGCGTCGGTATCGAACCGCTGGTTGATGCAAAGGCGGTGGGCCGGAATTTGCAGGACCATATTGCCGTATCCTATTTCTACAAGGCACGCACCGCGACGCTGAACGACGTACTTCATCCGCTTTTAGGTAAGATTCGCGCCGGGCTGCGCTATGTGGCTGACCGCGCAGGGCCGTTGTCGTTAAGCGTCAACCAAAGCGGCGGCTTTGTGCGCAGTGATGCGACGAAACAGCATCCGAATTTACAGCTGTATTTTAGTCCGGTCAGCTACACACAGACGCCGTTGTCGGAACGAAAACTGCTCAATCCCGATCCATTCTCTGCGTTTCTGCTTTCCCACAATCCGTGTCGTCCGACTAGCCGGGGGCATATCGAACTCGCCTCCAACGATCCGTCGGCTTACCCCGTCATCCACCCTAATTATCTGGCAACGCAGTGCGACATCGACGATGTTCTGGCGGGCAACCGCCTACTGCGCCAACTCGCCCGCACCCGTCCTCTCGCCGATATCATTACTGAGGAGATTGTTCCCGGTGACGATGTTGACGGCGACGAAGCCCAACTTGCCGATTTTCGTGCGCGCGCTGATACGGTCTATCATCCGACCAGCACCTGCATGATGGGACCCGATCCCGCCACTTCAGTGGTCGATGCCCGCCTGCGCGTTCACGGTGTTCAGGGCTTGCGGGTCATCGACGCGTCGGTCTTTCCCACAATCACATCGGGAAACACCAACGCGCCAACAGTTATGGTCGCCGAAAAAGGCGCGTCAATGGTCTTGGAAGACGCGAAAACTAATCCGTAAAATAAATTTACCAGTCCTTTTTCTCTATGCTACCTAAGCATAGGAACGCGAATCCGGGGAGGGACTGGCGATGCATCCAAAGATCGATCTCAAGCAATTGCCACCACTCAAGGCATTGAAGGGCTTTGAGGCAGCGACGCGCCACCAGAGCATCCGTGATGCTGCTGACGAACTCTGCCTAACCCACCCCGCAGTTAGCCATCAGGTGCAATTGATAGAAGACGCTCTCGGAGTGACTCTGTTCGTGCAGGAAGGGCGGCATATCGTTTCGACCGAAGAGGGCAAAGTGCTTTACCCTTATGTCCGTGCGGCGTTTGAATCGCTGCTCGAAGGTGTCGAAGAAGTCCACCGCAACGCGCTCGACAAGCCACTTCGTGTTCAGACCTATGTGACCGCATCAATCCGCTGGCTCGCCAAGCGCGTTCCGCAATTTTTGGCGGATCACCCCGAAATCAAACTCACGCTGAATACATGCGCGGTTGAATGGGAATTTGACGATGTCCACGCTGACGTTGGGTTGGTATATTGCGAGACCGAGCCAGACCCTGCCAAATTTCATTGGGTGCCGCTTTATGAATATGCGCTGTTCCCAGTGTGCAGCCGGGCAGTCGCTGAGACGATGGGCAAGAATCCTACCGCGCAGGATTTGATGACCAAACCGCTTGTCGCCATTTATACCGAAGTGCAGAATTGGGAGACGTGGTTCGTTTCAGCAGGTGCAGTGTTCGAACCTTCGGTACCTTACCTGATGGTCGATACACTCGCGGTTGCGCTGGAAATGGCGCTTAACGGTGAAGGGATTGCGCTAGTCAACGGACCATTTGTTGATCAAGATATGGCTGCAGGCC
>JANMPK010000268.1:0-2013 GCA_031369825.1 Sphingomonadales bacterium | reverse complement strand
GGTCTTTGCGCATGGCTATCTGAGTGCCCGAACGGCGCTGGCGGCGGCGCCGAGCGAACTGCGAAAATTGGAAGGGCGATAGGCGTTGGGGTCACGCACCGCATCATAGGCGCGGTTCACATTGGCACGGATGCCAGCTGCTGCACCTTGGGTGACGTTGCCCGACCGGACCAGCGCACTGAGCAAGGTATCGACCGCCATGACGGCTTGCACTGATCCTTCATAATCGGTGAGGCGCGCCGCAATGGCGTCGGTTGCGATGGTGTCGATTATTGCAAAGGCTTGGCTGCTGCCAAAGCTGCCCGAGGCAAAATTATCGGCTAGATTATCGGCAGCAACGGACAGACGCCGCGCCGCCGTAATCGCGCTATTGCGGTCAACCGCCAATGCCGCGTGGAAATCTCTGCTCGCCTTTTCAAACTGCCCGGCAGAGGCCGGTGCGGTGACCCGCGCAGCTGCCGACAGCATGATCATATTCTCGTCATTATAGGGCGGCATACCTTCGGGGATCGGCCTTCCCGGATTGGACACGCCGGTTTTCACCGCATCGGCCTGATCATAGATCCGGCGGTGGCAGCTGTGGCAATCGAAGAAATAGAATTCGGGAAACACGCCCTCTATGCCGCGATTGGCGCTGGTGTAAAGGTCAAGCGAGCGTTTGAGTGCAAGTGCCTGTCCCACTGCCCACAATTGAACATTGTCGCTACGCCGTTTGCGTGCGGCATAATCCGCATCCTCGTCATGATGTTGTTGCAACGACGAAAACAGGTCAAGTTCGAACGAAATCCTCGGATGGCCCGCCGTCATGATCCGATGATTGACAAACTGGCCTTGGGCAGCACTGCCGAAATGGCAATCGAGACACACGCCCGCGCGCGCTTTCGGATTTTCCAGCGGGGTCATGCCGCGCGCGACATTATTGGCGTGGCTTGCCCCGACAGCATAATGGCTGGCGATCCAGTTTGACGCGCCACCATGACAGGACTCGCAGCCCACCCCGTCCGCCAGCTGGAACATATTACCACGAGAGGCGGAAGGGTCCGCATGACAACCAAGGCACATGGGCGCGGATGATGCTTTGCCTATACCCAGATTGCGCGCAATTTGGCCACTGCGTTTACCGAGCAACGCCGAATAGGCTTGGCTATGTTTTCCGGCGGGTGATGATGGCTCCTGCCAACGCAACACCTCGTCTTGGCGGACCACCACTCCATCTGCCTCCAACCGGCCATGACAGGTGGAGCCAGCACAAGATGCAACGCCCAGATGTGTGGTCTTTGAATTGCCCGACGCACTTACAGGGGAAAGCACAGGAAACAGAATAGCAATCAGCAAAAGCAGAGCGCACAAAGTAAGAAGTGCGCTCGGCATAGCTGTTGTAAAACTACGGCTGTTCCCAGACTCAGCCATCGACAGTGATTTCCCCTCAAACCGGTAAGGATGCGACCCACTTTCCAGTTGATTGACTATCCGGCTCTTTGTTTAATTTTTCAAGCAATTTGGCGGTAAATTTTGATTGCTGCCAATCTGTTGTATTCAAACCACACCAAATGCCAGCATGGCGTCGGCGACTTTCTTGAAGCCTGCGATATTTGCACCCTTCACATAGTCGCAATTGCCACCCTTGGTCTGTCCATATTCGACACAACGGCCGTGGATGCCGTCCATGATATCGATCAATAATTGCTGAAGCTGTTCGACCTTCCAAGAGATGCGACCGGAGTTTTGGCTCATCTCCAATCCCGATACCGCGACACCGCCAGCATTGGCCGCTTTGCCCGGGGCGAAGAGGATCTTAGCATCTTTGAAAATATGCACGCCATCCAAGTTAGTTGGCATATTCGCGCCTTCGCTGACCGCGATGCAGCCGTTTTTGATTAATTCTTTGGCATCGTCACCCAGTAGTTCATTCTGCGTTGCGCAGGGCAAAGCAACGTCGCACGGCACACCCCACGGGCGCTTGCCTTCGTGATATGTCGCACCAGTGAAGTGATCGGCATATTCGCTAATCCG
>JANMPK010000259.1:0-3117 GCA_031369825.1 Sphingomonadales bacterium | reverse complement strand
CCACACCAGCAGCGACGGCATGGCGGTTGATAACTTCCTCGTGCAAGATCCTGTCGGACGCCCGTTCCGCGAACAGAACCAGCTAGACCGGCTTGCGCGGACGATAAAGGGCGCTCTGACAGATCGCGCCAAATTGATGGTGCAGCTTGATGCCAAACCCAAGGCATTGCGCCGTGCAGATGCCTTTAAAATCGCGCCGTCAGTCTTTATCGACAATCAGGCGTCGAACCGGTTTACCGTTATCGAGGTCAATGCGCTGGACCGGCCAGCATTGCTGAACAATCTCGCCAAAGCGTTGTTCGAATCGAAGGTCACTTTGCACAGCGCCCACATCGCAACTTACGGCGAACGCGCGGTCGACACATTTTATGTCACCGATTTATTTGGCGGCAAGATCGAGAGTAAAACGCGCATGAGAACGCTTGAAACGCGGTTGGTTGAGGCCGCCACAGGCTTAGTCAACTCTGTCAAGAAGGTCGCTTAACTAGATTATCAGCGGGCCAAGCTGAAAACACCGCAGATAATTCGCGCGCCGCTATTTCCTGACGGGTCTGTCATATTATCATCGGCTTGGGCGTGGATCAAAAGGGCTGCGCCGTCTGAATCCATTAGTGGTTGGGCACCCGACGCTAACGCCATATCGGCCAAGTCCACCGTTATATTTGCTGTGCCATCGCTGGCCGCATTAAAATTGGGCAGGTCACCAGCATGTGGTCCCTGCATGTTGGCTAGGCCGTGCTGCTTTCCTGCTGGATTCCAGTGCGGGCCTGCGGTGGTAAATCCAGGCGCATCACATTTTCCGATTTGGTGGATGTGCATCGCATATGTGCCTTGTTTCAAGCCTGAAACTCGAACCTTTAACAGCAATGCAGGGTCAGACTGCGTGATTGTGGCAGACCCTATCGAGGCCCCTTGCGTATCAATCAATGCGGCTTGCGCAACAACCCCATTTTCTGATCGGCTGTGGACGCATCCAGCCAGCAAGGTCGCTGAAACGCTAACAGCCAAAATAGCTAATGGGTTATATTTCCTCTCAAACATACTGCTCACTCCACCCGCCCAAAATATCTGTGATGCCAAAACAAAAGGGGCCAGTCTTTCGACCAGCCCCTCAATGTTTCGACGAAGTCGAAGCTTACATGCCCGAACCCGGACCGTAGCTGACTTCAACGCGACGGTTTTGCGGTTCACGCTCACCATCTGCGGTTTGAACCAGCGGAGCTGTTTCACCGAATGCTTCGGTAGCAATCGCACCACCAGCAACACCCTTTGATTCGAGATAGGCACGAACCGTTGAGTTACGACGTTGTGACAAACCAACGTTATATGTTGCGGTACCCGACTTATCGGCGTGACCAGCAAGCATAACCTTGGCATTGCCGCAGTTTGCATATTGAGCAACTGCGTTGTCAAGAACGCCAGCAGCATCCGGACGCAAGTTCGACTTATCCCAGTCGAAGAATACGATATACGGACCGCTGTTGCAGGTTACCTGCGGTGGCGGTGGTGGTGGCGGTGGTGGTGCCACATATGGCGGAGGAGGAGGTGGTGGTGCCACTTCCACTGGCTCAGGCGCGCCACCGAAGTTATAAATCAGGCTGCCCATAAGGCTGTGCGAACGGAAGCGGGTGCTTACGTCGTTACCCAGACGGTTAACCAGATTGACCTTGTCTGCGTTGAAGAAACGATATTTCAGGCCAACATCCCAGCTGTCGCTGAGCGGTGCACGAATGCCGGCAAGAGCCTGCCACGCAAAACCGGTGTCAGAATCGTCCAGATATGAAGGAGCGCCAAGAACAGTTTGAAGGTCAACGCGGGCAACGCCCACACCGCCGCCAACAAAGCCCTGAAGACCATCATCATCGCCAAAATCAAGCAAGCCATTGACCATGAAGCTAAGCGCATTAACGTCGCCACCTACATCATATGAGCCACCTGCGGCGAGTGCTGTGGAAGTTCCACCTGTGATTTGCGGAGTTGTGCTGGTGAAGGATGAAGTATCTGCTTCACGATATGACACTTCAGATTCCAAACGGAACCCGCCGAAGTCATAACCTACTACACCGCCAAAATCATAACCGGTGTCGGCATCGATTTCTGCTGCATCATTTAAAGTGCCGATATCTAAAACAAGATCTTCGACAATCATGGCACCGCCATCGACTCCAACATACCACTGGTCGTCGCGGGCTAAAGCCGGTGATGCCAGAGCAGTGGAAGCGAGTGCCAGACCTATGGCTAACTTACGCATCAACTTTCCCCTTTTCTTTCTAGGATTGGAAATTCGAGAACGCAGCACTACCGATTCTGTTCCATCGTTGCAAGTCACTTTACCTCTAAACTGTTGCCAAAATGTCGCCTTTTTGCTGAATCACCCCAAAATTTGCAAATGATGCGGAATTACCCTGTAAACTGGCCTATCATCCTGAAATGAGACAAAAGTGCAATAATTGCAGCACGCGCCTCGGTATCAATCACCGTACCTGATTGCGGGTCGGAAATGGTTGGTGCGGTTATCCATTGACCGTTGATCCACACAGCATGTGTTGAACTGGCGTTGTTTCTGACAGTCATGGATTGCACTGGAGAAATATACCGCCAGCTTCCCCCAGTCCAACACGCTATTTGACCCGCCTTTCCCTGCCATATACCGGTTGCCAGTTCGGCGATCAGCCAACATTTGCCTGCATCTGCCGCCAAAAGAACGGGAGGCGTCGCAATTTCATCCTCGACGACCGGATGCAGCAAAGCATCAATCCTGACCAAGGCTTCGTTATGGGTTATTTCCTTTTGTGCCTGCGCAACCGCCAGAAACGGCAGCAGGTGACGAGATGTAGTATTTTCGACCATTATTTTTTCCCTTTCAAATTCCGAAAAAAATATTCTGATTGAACGCGTTATATTATGGTGAGGGCGATACTGGGCGACTGCGCGTATCGACCAATCTGCCGGATGGCCAATATCAGTGGCGCCGCACTTGGAAGCTGAAACGCTGCCATCTCGGCTGCGGAAAGGGTGAATTCAGGCACGGTTGTGGTCCATTCACCAAGAAGCTGGTCGTCCACGGATAGGCTTAGCGCATATTGCTCTTTGTCTACGCTCGGTCATCAGCCACGC
>JANMPK010000257.1:0-2485 GCA_031369825.1 Sphingomonadales bacterium | reverse complement strand
GCCTGTAGCTGGCGCAAGAACGGATTGATCACCGCGCTGGAATAAAAACCGGTTGGCGAAAACTTGTGCAGCAAAACCCCGCCCTCTGGGATCTTGGTCAACGCATCTTTCCAGCCCGTTGGAATCGGGCTTTCCTGCGTTAACAGTGGCCGCGTACCGAACTGGAATGCAATCTGCCCCAGTTCCGGATTGTCGATCCAGTTTTCCCACTCGCGCAGATACCAAACGCCGCCCGCCATGATGATCGGCAGCTCGTCGGGGATACCCAACTCGCGCATCACATCGCGCACAGCCTTTACGCGGGGATAGGGATCTTCGGGCTTGGTCGGATCTTCGGCATTGGACAGGCCGTTATGTCCGCCTGCCAGCCAAGGATCTTCATAGACCACGGCACCCAGCCATTCGGGCACCTTATGATAAGCACGTTTCCACAGCGCACGGAATGCCCGCGCCGAGCTGATTATCGGCAGATAATAAACGCCGTATTGCGCAGCAATTTCGGACAGCTTGTATGGCATGCCAGCGCCGCAGGTAACGCCTGTCACCATGCCCTTGGTCTGTTCGAGAACACCGTGCAATATCCGCTGCGCGCCGCCCATTTCCCACAGCACGTTGATATTGATCGCACCCTTGCCACCAGCAATTTCATATGCGCGTTTCACTTGGGCAACACCGCCGCGAATGCCATATTCGACAAGCTCTTCATGCCGTTCGGCACGCGTTTTGCCTTGGAAAACTTGCGGGATCATGTCGCCATTGTCATCATAGCTGTCGGCATTGACCGCCGACACTGTGCCGATACCACCAGCGGCAGCCCATGCGCCAGAACTTGCATGATTCGTCGCAGCAACGCCCTTGCCGCCTTCAATCAGCGGCCAAACCTCGTGGCCACCATAGCTAATGGGTTTCAGACCCTTGAACACAAATACGACCCCTATGTAACGTAAAACAGCGCTCTAAGGCGCTCTCCCCAGACATTGCGCTATCGCAAATGTTCAGCTTTGTCGCGCAAAATCGGCGCGTTTCATCGCAGAACCGTATAGCTGGCGATACCGCGCCAACATTGTTACCTCGTCATACTGTGAGGTCGCCAGATAGCGGTTGGCGTCCCCAACCGTTTTACGCAACGCCGCATCGCCAGCCAGTTTGCTGATGGCGTCGGCCAGTCCCGCTTCGTCCTGGCGATTGACGATATAGGGCAGATTGTCCGGCGCAACGATATTGCGAACATCGCCGACATCGGTTGCAACCACTGGCAATTCGCTCGCCATCGCCTCGACCAGCGAGATCGGATATTGCTCGCTGTCGGACGACAATGCGAAGATATCGAACAACCGGACATAACGGGCCGGGTCGCGCAAGAAGCCAGGCATCATTACGCGGTCGGCGATACCAAGCCGCGTCGCCTCGGCCATGATCGCACCGCGTTCCGGCCCCTCCCCGGCAATCGCCAGCCGAACATTGGGGCCAGCGGCAGCCACCGCGCGCACCAGTCGGGGCAAATTCTTGACCGCACGCAACCCGGCAATCGTTCCGACAACAATTTCGCCTTCACGCTGGATAAATCCGGGAAATGATCCGCGCTGCGGCCGCCTGTTATAATGTGCAATGTCGATGCCGTTTGGAAAGCGGGCGATTTTTTCGAGCGGTTGATGCCATGCTGTTCGCGCAATATTCTCAAGCGTTTTGGAAGGCACAACCAAGGCGTCGCTGCGCTGTAACGCAATCGTGCGGAACCAGTTGCGGCGTTTTTTCAGGCCGTCCACCTCATCATCGTTAAAGCCGTCCTCATGGTGAATTAGCGGCGGCAGTCCCATACTGCGGCTGAGCAATGTATGCGCCATCACCCCGTCCATTGCGCCCCAGTTATAGCTGAGCACCAAATGAAACCTCTTCATATAGGCAGCCAATTTGCGGTAACGGCCCATCGCAGGCATCCCGGCCAGCGACGGTGCGTCGGTACCCGGAAACGAAACCTTGATCTTCCTATCAAGCGCGTCACGCGCGCTATAGGCATCGGGAACAGCGGTGAGCACGACATGTTCGGCCTGATCGTCAAAATGGTTCATCAACCGCGCCGCGCGCGCTTCCTTGCCACCCAGATCAAAACTGCTGTGCAAATGTAGGATATGAACCGCTGCCATGCTTGCCTTTCCAGAATGCACGGCCCAAATGTCGGCTATGCAAATCAAAGTCTTGCCGTCCCCCTACCGTGCTGATCCGAAAATCGCCAATTTTTTTGGAACATCTGGCCTTGGCGAAAAGATTGGTGATGTGGTGGTCGCTGCCGATTTTCCTGAGACAATATTGCGGTTCCGAAATGACCGATGGGCGGCAACTGTGGGCTTGGATAGCCTCAGTGATATAGAGTGGATTCAGCACTTCGGTCGCTTCCAGCCGCTCACCGGCAATATGCCGGAGTCACTGGCGCTACGCTATCATGGGCACCAATTCCGGCATTATAATCCCGACATCGGCGACGGAC
>JANMPK010000418.1:0-6985 GCA_031369825.1 Sphingomonadales bacterium | reverse complement strand
CTCGGGATTGCCAGTTCAGAGGTTTCCCCGAATTTGAGCAGTTCTGCATCGCGGGTTTCCCCGCGAGCACTCAAGATTGGTCTAAGTCCGTTGCGTCTACCGATTTCGCCACGTCCGCATTTCCAAGGCCACCTATAGAGGCGCGATGATTTTTAGCCAAGCGAGATAATGGTCAGCCATCGCCGCGCGTTGATGTTTTTTTCAATGGCTTGGGCCGTGCTTTGCGAACATTGACTGCCGCAGCGTCGATGGTGTTCTTCAAATGCCGCCCATAATATTTCTCGATCATCTCGACACTGGTTCGACAGTTCTTGGCGACCTGATAAATGTCCGCGCCTTCGAGCAAGCGAAGGCAGATATAGGTATGCCGCAGACTGTAACAGGAGCGGACATGGCCATCGCGGTCAAATTTTAGATTCAGCTCGCCTAGGACAGTGTTCATCAACTCACGCGGGGTCTTTCCGAATATCGGGTCGGTCGGTTTGAGATTTTTGCGCTTGCGGACCCTTTCAAAGGGTAGGATTGCGCCGGGCATCGACTTGCAGAAGCCGACGCCGCGCTTGCCGCGCACCTCAATCTCAAGAATGCGCTCGCCGGACGAGTCGTCGTTGACGATCTTGACGTCCCGCAGTTGAAGCCGCGCAGACTCATCGGGCCGAAGTCCTGTGTTCCCCATGAACAGAACATAGTCGTGAAACGTCTCGCAGACCTCACGCCAGCGCGGCTTGGGCGGGTTCTTCGCCCGCTCGCGCGTCGCCTCATAGAGCATCTTATATTCTTCGGGTGAGAACCACGCGCGATGTTCTAGCTTGCCCGATGTTTTATAGGGTGCGGTCATATCGGGCAGGGCTACAATCCAGCCTTTGCGATTGGCGGTCTTTAGAATCTGACGCAGCGTGACCATCTCGCTATGCAAGGTTGCACGAGCCGGTTTCTTCGGCTTGCCAGTTTTTGGATCAACCCGCGAAGCTTGGCGGTGCGCGCGGTACTCCTGCACCTTGCCAGCCGTGATGTCGGCTAGCGCGGTATTGCCGAAGAACGGCAAGAGATGGATGCGGACGTGCTCGGACTTCGAGCTCACATATCTCGGATTGCGTTCGCCCAACGTGATAATCTCGAACTCGCTGGTGAACGCCTTAGCGGCATCTTCGAAACTGGGACCCGTTGGCGTTTGCCGCCGACGACCATCGGTCGACGCGCCGGGTCCGGCGATTAGTGGCTGGACAGAGCTGTCCAGCAAAGCAACGCCACCGCGTCGGCGTTGGCGATCTTCGACGCACCGCTCCATGTACCAGTCGCGCGCAAAATCTTTCGCAGCAGCAAGGCTGGCCTCCTTGGTGGTCTGTCGATGGTTGCGGCTGCCCAAATAGGTTGAGCATTGCCAGTAGCGGCTGTTTTCACGCCGATAGACGTGAAGCGCACCATCCATCAGCAGATGGCTTTCTGTCGGCATTGCGAGAACTCCAAAATGTGTAAGACATGTGTAAGTCTTTTTGGAAGTCTCGTCCTTGCTCAAACTGTTGGTTTTATGCGTTTTTTCGCTATTTTTATAAGGTAAAACGCAATTTTAAGTCTGTAGCGTCTACCATTCCGCCACATCCGCGCGATTCTTCGCAGA
Source organism: Sphingomonadales bacterium (assembly GCA_031369825.1). Lineage (GTDB taxonomy): Bacteria > Pseudomonadota > Alphaproteobacteria > Sphingomonadales > Sphingomonadaceae > Sphingorhabdus_B. Next base: position 5,367 of record JANMPK010000418.1, on the reverse strand, counting down.
CAGCATTACGCCTGTCTGGTCAAGCGCCTTTGGTCCCGACGTTGTTACTTGTTCAATTGCTCGCGGACTTCCTTGCCCGGCTTGAAATAGGGCACCCGTTTGGAAGGCACGTCCACCGAATCTCCGGTGCGCGGGTTGCGGCCCTTGCGTGGGGATCGGTCACGTGTTGAGAAAGCACCAAAACCGCGCAGTTCAACCCGGCCCCCGTCGGACAGGCGCTGGATAATTTGATTGAAAAACAGATCGACAATCTTCTCGATCTCTTCGGTTTTCAACTCGGGATTCTCGCCTTCCAGCTTCTTGATCAATTCAGACCGGATCATGTGCAAAGCCCTTCATATTTTTGTGGCCAAGGCCCGACCTCTTTTGGATGCCATGCGACCAAGCGGCTCCGGTTCGGGCTGTAAATGAAAAGTGACAGAAAATTTTTGATTTTACAATGCTCTTGCTGCGAAGACGCTTCCATTAACCCAATAATAAACCCGCCCTTGCTGCCAAGGGCGGGTTTTGTATTCCAAAAGTAGAACTTTGGTCAGAAAGCCGTGGCTTACTTCTTTGCGCCCTTCAGCGCTTCGCCAAGGATGTCCCCAAGCGATGCGCCCGAGTCGGACGAACCATATTGCTCGACAGCCTGCTTCTCTTCGGCGAGCTGAAGTGCCTTGATCGAGAAGTTCGGTTTCTTCGAACGGTCGAAGCCTGCAACCTGCACGTCGAATTTCTGGCCGACCTGAAAACGGTCGGGGCGTTGTTCGTCACGGTCACGGCCCAGATCCGCACGCTTGATGAAGCCGGTTGCTCCATCATCGCCAGCCTGCACTTCAAGGCCGCCATCGCGGACTTCAAGCACGGTGACGGTAACCGTTGCACCCTTTTTCAGGCCACCAGCCGAAGCAGCACCGGCTGCCGATGGGGCACCCTTCTCAAGCTGCTTAATGCCAAGCGAGATCCGCTCTTTCTCTGCATCGATGTCGAGCACGATCGCTTTGACCGTTTCGCCCTTGCGATGAAGATGCAAAGCTTCTTCGCCAGTGATCCCCCAAGCGATATCGGACATGTGGACCATGCCATCGACGTCGCCATCGAGACCGATGAAAAGGCCGAACTCGGTCGCATTCTTCACTTCGCCTTCGACGGTTGAACCAACCGGGAACTTGTCGGCGAAAGATGCCCATGGATTGTCGTGCGCTTGCTTGAGACCAAGCGAAATGCGGCGCTTTTCCATGTCGATGTCGAGAACGACGACGTCGACTTCCTGCGATGTCGAAACGATCTTGCCCGGATGGACGTTCTTCTTGGTCCAGGACATTTCGGAAACGTGGACCAGGCCTTCGATGCCGGCTTCAAGCTCGATGAATGCTCCATATTCGGTGATGTTGGTGACTGAGCCCTTGAGCTTGGTACCGACCGGATATTTGGCAACTGCGGCATCCCAAGGATCGCTTTCCAGCTGCTTCATGCCGAGGCTGATCCGCTGTGTATCCTTGTTGATACGGACGATCTGCACCTTGACGGTGTCACCAATGTTGATGACTTCGCTTGGGTGGTTGATACGCTTGTAGCTGATATCGGTGACGTGCAGCAGGCCGTCGATGCCGCCCAAGTCAACGAATGCACCATAATCGGTGATGTTCTTGACGACACCATCGATGATCTGGCCTTCGGCGAGATTCTGGATGAGGCCGGTGCGCTGTTCTGCGCGGGTCTCTTCAAGGATGGCGCGACGCGAAACAACGATGTTGCCACGCTTGCGGTCCATTTTCAGGATGACGAAAGGCTGAGCGATATCCATCAGCGGGCCGACGTCGCGAACAGGGCGAACATCGACTTGGCTGCCGGGCAAAAATGCCACTGCGCCGCCAAGATCGACGGTGAAACCACCCTTGACGCGGCCAAAGATAACGCCGTCGACGCGGTTGCCGGCATCGAATTCGCCTTCGAGGACGTCCCAAGCAGCTTCGCGGCGGGCGCGGTCCCGGCTCAGCATCGCTTCACCGTTCATATTTTCTACGCGATCAACGAAGACTTCGACTTCGTCGCCAACCTTCAGGTCGGCTTTCTGGCCGGGCATCGCGAATTCGCGGAGTGCCACACGGCCTTCGGATTTGAGACCTACATCGATGACGGCGTGGTCATTGTCGATTGCGGTTACGGTGCCTTTTACGACGCGGCCTTCAAAGCCACCGTCTGCGCCACCAAGTGATTCGTCGAGAAGTGCCGCGAAATCGTCGCGGGTCGGGTTTGGCGAAGTTGCCATAGGTTAGAGTTTCCTTACGTACTTTTTTTCCGGCCAATCGGTTGGTTCCGATGGTCTTTGACCAGAGTTGCCCAGTTGCCCGAATAGCAATAAGGCGTTCGTTTTAAGAGGGTTGCAACGGTAAAACCCGTCACCCTGAACTTGTTTCAGGGTCCATTTCTCCGGCTCGACCTTTGGTCTGCTAGGCAGAATGGATGCTGAAACAAGTTCAGCATAACGCGTGTTGAATTTTGCAACACACCCGCCACTTAACCCTGTCGGAGTTTAGCCTCCACCAGCGCTATCGCGGCTTGAACGGCGCTGCCTATAGTCAAATCACCCGTATCAAGCAAGATGGCATCGTCAGCGGGTTTTAACGGCGCGTCAGCACGGGTGCTGTCGCGGATATCGCGCGCCTCTATATCGGCCAATATATCGGCGAGGTTGACCTTCATTCCTTGCGAAAGCATCTCTGCGTGACGCCGCCTTGCGCGGACCTCTGCAGGGGCGGTCACGAAAAGCTTCACATCGGCATGCGGCGCAATCACCGTCCCGATATCGCGTCCATCGAGCAAAGCACCTCCCGTTTGGTTCGCGAAATCGACCTGCCGCTTATTCAGCACGGCGCGAACGGTCGGATGGATCGACACTCGGCTCGCCAAACCGCCGGTTTCTTCGGTCCGTAATATGGCATTGGCCAACAGATCATCGGGAAAATCGCAGCCCGCAAGTGCGTCCGCCGGGTCATCCGGATTGCCTTTATTTAACTGCACCTGCCGACCGACTGCACGGTACAGAACACCGGTATCCATGAAAGGCAGTCCGAAATGGGCAGCCAATGCCTTGGCCAACGTGCCTTTCCCAGAGGCAGTCGGCCCGTCGACCGCGATGATCATTTTGCGTCGCCCAGTTGTTTGTCGTTCGCACGCCGCGCTTTAAGCGCCTTGAAGATTCCGAAAAGTGCAATGGCCATCCAGACCACCTCCAGCACCATCGTCGGCAAATTGTAATTCACCGTTAGCGAAATGGTCAGCAAAGCCGCCCCAAGCAGGTTTGACACGTTGAACCACATTGCGTTCATCTGGGTTGTGAGGTTGCTGTAGGCGAAAGCAGCGACAATGAAAAAGCTGCCTGCAAAACCGATGAGATCGGCAGCAAAGGAAGAGATATATTCGGTCAATTTGAAACTTTCAGATTTTCGATCATTGCCTCAAATGTCGGAAAGCTCGTCACAATAGGCGATACATCATCGACCGTGACGCCATGGTAGCTATGCTGTCCCGCAACGGCGAAACTCATCGCAATGCGGTGGTCGAGGGCGCTATTGACGGTTGCGTTACCTTCAAGTGGTTCGCCGCCGCTGCCTTCGATGACAAGACCGTCTTCGCGTTCCTCAACGTTTGCGCCTATGGCTTTGAGCCCCGCTGCCATCAACGCCAGCCGGTCACTTTCCTTGACGCGCAGTTCGTCAAGGCCGCTCGTGGTCGTCCGTCCTTGCGCGACGCTGGCAGCGACAAAGAAGACTGGAAACTCATCAATCATGCTTGGTGCCACGTCTGGAGGAACTTCGACCCCGCATAATACCGAATGGCGCGCGGTGATGTCGGCAACTGGCTCGCCGCCCACCTCGCGCTCGTTCGAATAGGTCAGGTCCGCGCCCATTGCCTCAAGCATCTTGTAAATGCCGGTGCGCGTTGGGTTCATGCCTACATGGGTGACCGTGACTTCGCTGCCCGGCGTAATAAGCGCCGCAACAATCGGAAAGGCAGCTGAGGACGGATCGCCGGGCACGTCGATCGTCTGCGGCCGGAGCTCTGTTTCGCCTATCAGGCGAATATGGCGGAAGCCGTGCGTATCGACCTCGACCGTCAAATTCGCGCCGAATCCGCGCAACATCCGCTCGCTATGGTCGCGGGTGGGGACGGGCTCGATGACTTCGGTGATGCCCGGGGCGTTGAGGCCCGCCAAGAGCACTGCGCTTTTGACCTGCGCCGAGGCAACGGGCAGGCGGTAGCTTATAGGAATGGCAGGGACGAGGCCGCGCACCATCAAGGGCAACGTACCGCCGGGGCTGGCGGTAAAGTCCGCGCCCATCAGGCTCAACGGATCAATGACGCGGCCCATTGGACGTTTGGAAAGCGAGGCATCGCCGATAAAGGTCGCGGTCAGACGGTGGCTGGCGACCAACCCCATCAATAACCGCGTCGATGTTCCGCTATTGCCCATATCTAGCGCGGTTGCGGGTTGCATCAGGCCGCCGACGCCAACGCCGTTGACGGTCCAGCTTCCCTCGCCGGTGCGTTCTATCGTCGCCCCCATCGCGCGCATCGCGGCGGCAGTGGCCAAGACGTCCTCGCCTTCGAGCAGGCCTGTTATCCGGCTTTCACCCACTGCGAGCGCGCTGAGCATCAAGGACCGGTGCGAGATCGATTTGTCGCCTGGCACCTTGACGGTGCCGCGCAAAGGGCCAGTATTGCCGAATGTGGCGGGGCGGGGATTGATGCTGTGCATGTCGCTCCGCGCTTTGCGGATGATGCGCCGCCAAGTCAACGACCACAGTTAGTTTTGACACCGCCGCCTCGCTGTGGCAATGGCCGCGCCAATCAATGGTGATTCCATATATGGCATCACCTTTCCAATCTATTTCAAGAAGGATTTAAGCCTGCCATGATCAAGGCTGAATGGGGAACCAAGCGCACTTGCCCGAAATGCGGCACGCGTTTTTACGATCTGACCAAGGACGAGCCGGTTGAATGCATCGAATGCGGCAACCAGTGGACGCCCGAGCCTGTGCTGAAATCGAAACAGCCATTGCCGTTCGAAGAGGTCGAAAAGAAGAAGGACGACGCCGATTTGGCCGATGACGATCTCGATATCGACGTCGATGCCGTTGATGGCGATGTATCGCCCGACAATGATGTCGATCTTGGTGGCGACGAAGATCTGGGCGTTGCCGGCACCGAAGGCGATGCCGACGAGATTTAACGCAAAACTTCGCTCTTGATATCTCGGGGAGCGCCCGCTAGTGGCGCTCCTCACCAAATAGCCGACCAGATTTCGGCAGGATGGGGCCTTAGCTCAGCTGGTAGAGCGCTTCGCTGGCAGCGAAGAGGTCAGGGGTTCGACTCCCCTAG